>DATMEZ010000232.1:0-2512 GCA_035556415.1 Povalibacter sp. | reverse complement strand
CAGGAACTTCGGGATGATGAACAGCGAAATGCCTTTCACACCGGCGGGTGCACCGTCGACGCGCGCCAGCACCATGGCGATGGTGTTCGGCGTGTAATCGTGATCGCCGTAGGTGATGAAGATCTTCTGGCCGTAGATGCGGTAATGGTCGCCTTCCGGCACCGCACGGGTGCGCACGGCAGCCAGGTCCGAACCCGCCTGCGGCTCGGTCAGCACCATGGTGCCGGTCCATTCACCGGTGATCATCTTGGGCAGGTAGGTCTGCTTCTGCTCATGGTTGCCGCAGCGGTCGATGGCTTCGATCGCGCCCTGGGTCAGCATCGGGCACAGCTTGAAAGCCAGGTTGGACGAAGCCCACAGCTCCTCCACCGCCGTGCCGAGCACGGTCGGCGCACCCTGCCCGCCGAACTCCGCCGGCGCGCGCAGCTGCTGCCAGCCGCCATCGACGAACTTGTGATAGGCCGCTTTGAATTCCGGCTGCGTCACGACGCCTTCCGGCGTCCAGCGCGCGCCCTTGATGTCGCCGAGACGGTTGATCGGCGCCAGCACCTCTTCGGCGAACTTGCCGGCTTCCTCCAGCACGGAATCAGCGAAGTCCGGGGAATAGTCCGTGAGTTTGCCCAGTCCGGTCAGCTGCTGATCGCCGATCAGCTGGTGCAGGACGAAGCGGAGTTCTTTCAGAGGGGCTTGATACATGATGGAAACCGGATTGGAAGAATGAAGAATCGTGAACGGGTGAGCTTACATGCTACGCCGATACTGCCCGCCGACCTCGTACAGGGCACGCGAGATCTGCCCCAGCGAGCAGACCTTCACCGCGTTCATCAGCTCGCCGAAGATGTTCGCGCCGGAAGTGGCAGCGGCTTGCAGCTGTTCCAGTGCGGCGCGCGAGCGATCCGCGTTGCGCAGGTGGAAGGAACGCACGGCGGCGACCTGGAAGTCCTTTTCTTCGTCGGTCGAACGGATCAGCGCGACGGACTTCTGGGCACCGCTTTCGGACTCCGGCCCGAGGAAGGTGTTCACGCCGATCAGCGGCAGCGTGCCGTCGTGCTTGAGCTTCTCGTAGTACATGCTCTCTTCCTGGATCTTGCCGCGCTGATACATCGTCTCCATCGCGCCCAGCACGCCGCCGCGCTCCGACAGCGACTCGAACTCCTTGTAGACGGCTTCCTCGACCAGATCGGTCAGGTACTCCATGAAGAACGAACCCTGCCACGGGTTCTGATTGTTGTTCAGACCCAGCTCGCGGTTGATGATGAGCTGGATGGCCACCGCACGGCGCACGCTCTCCTCGGTCGGCGTGGTCAGCGCTTCGTCGTAGGCATTGGTGTGCAGGGAGTTGCAGTTGTCGAACAGCGCATACATCGCCTGCAGCGTGGTGCGGATGTCGTTGAACTGGATTTCCTGTGCGTGCAGCGAGCGGCCCGAGGTCTGCACGTGGTACTTCAGCATCTGGCTGCGTGAGCTGCCGTTGTACAGATCGCGCATGGCACGAGCCCAGATGCGTCGGGCCACACGGCCGATCACCGCATACTCCGGATCCATGCCGTTGGAGAAGAAGAACGACAGGTTCGGCGCGAAGTCGTCGATCTTCATGCCGCGCGCCAGGTAGTACTCGACGATGGTGAAACCGTTGGACAGCGTGAAGGCCAGCTGGCTGATCGGATTCGCACCGGCTTCGGCGATGTGATAACCGGAGATCGACACCGAGTAGAAATTGCGGACCTTGTGATCGATGAAGTACTGCTGCACGTCACCCATCATGCGCAACGCGAACTCGGTGGAGAAAATGCAGGTGTTCTGCGCCTGATCCTCCTTGAGGATGTCGGCCTGCACGGTGCCACGCACCGAGGACAGCGCCTCGGCGGCGAGCTTGGCGTGCTCCTGCGCCGTCAGCACGCCGGGCGCGATCAGCTGATCGCTGGTGACTCCCAGCAGGCTCACGCCCGAGCCGTCGTGTCCTTCGGGCAGCTGACCGTTGTAAACCGCAACCGACTGGCCGTTGTCGGTGGTCGCCGCACGCAGTTCGGCAATGCGCTTCTCGGCTGCCGCCCAGCGACCCTCATCTTTCAGGAAGCGCTCAACGCGCTGGTCGATCGCGGTGTTCATGAACATGGCCAGCAGCATCGGCGCCGGGCCATTGATGGTCATCGATACCGAGGTCGTCGGCGAGCACAGGTCGAAGCCGGAGTACAGCTTCTTCATGTCGTCGAGCGTCGCGATGGAGACACCCGAGTTGCCGGTACGGCCGTAGATGTCCGGACGCGTGTCCGGGTCCTCGCCGTACAGCGTCGTAGAGTCGAACGCCGTCGACAGGCGCGTAGCCGCTTGGCCGCGCGCGAGATAGTGGAAGCGCCGGTTGGTGCGCTCGGGACCGCCCTCGCCCGCGAACATGCGGATCGGGTCTTCCGCTTCGCGACGATACGGATATACGCCGCCGGTGTACGGATAGCTGCCCGGCAGGTTCTCGGTGAGGATGAAATGCAGCGTTTCGCCCCAGTCGCGGAATTTC
>DATMEZ010000231.1:0-24272 GCA_035556415.1 Povalibacter sp. | reverse complement strand
GACGTCCGTCGCCAGGTTGGTTTGCCGCTCGATGGCGCGCCGGTGTGGGACTGGATGACGGAACGCGCTGCGGTACCTGCTGGCGATATCGAACAGCTGCAGCAGCTGCACGAAAAGGTGCTGCACGGGCGCCGCGTCGATCTGCCGAAGTTGCACAATCTGCTGACGCGCGTGCGCGCCGGCCTGACCTGATCGATCACTCGAATCAAGGAATACGCATGAGCAAGGCTCTGGAATCGTTGGAACAGCAGCTGCAGCACGAACTCGGCTCGGTCGTCGTCGGCATGCAGCACGTCGTTCGCGCGCTGGCCATCGCCGTCGTAGCCCGCGGTCACGTTCTCTTGCAGGGTGCGCCCGGTCTGGGCAAGACGTTGTTGAGCAAGACGCTCGCCGCAGCAATGGGTGGAGTGTTCAAGCGCGTACAGGGCACGTCCGATCTCATGCCGACGGATATCACCGGCGTCCACGTGTTCGATGCGGAGAAGAAGGAGTTCGTGTTCCGGCCCGGTCCGGTCTTCGCCGACGTGCTGCTGGTGGACGAGGTGAATCGCGCCGGGCCGAAAACCCAGTCGGCGCTGCTGGAGGCGATGGAGGAGCGGCAGGTCACGGTCGATCGTCGCAACTTTCCCCTGCCGCCGAATTTTCTCGTCATCGCCACGCAGAATCCGCGCGAGTTCGAGGGCACCTTCCCGTTGCCCGAATCGCAGTTGGATCGTTTCATGCTGCGCGTCGATCTCGGCTACCCGGGGCGCGACGACGAGCTGGCGGTGCTGACGAGATACGGCAACGCCGATGCGCACGCTGCCGGTAAGGTTCAACAAGTTGTCAGTTCCGATGCGCTGGCGGCAGCGCAGGCCGCCGTGGCGGACATTCATGTCGCGCCCGAGCTGGCAGGGTATGTCGTCGATATCGCCGCAGCTTCGCGCGCGCATGCTCATGTCGGTCTTGGTCTATCGACCCGCGGTGTACTGGCGTTGCTGCGCGCTGCGCGTATCTCAGCCGGAATGCGCGGTGGCGATTTCGTGACACCGGACGACGTCAAGCAGGTCGCGCCGCTGGTGATTCCACATCGTCTGGTGCTGGCGCCCGAGGCCGTGCTCGAAGGTGTCACCGAACAGATCGTCACGCAGCGCCTGCTCGAACAGACGCCGGTGCCGCGGTGAGTATTCAGTCGGCCCGTGCGAGGCCGGGCGCTGGCTGTGTGCTGGCAAGCACGATTCTTCCGATGCGGTGCAGGCAAGGTGCTGCAGGTGCGACGTCGATGAGCTGCTTCGACACATCGCGGAGCCGCTCCTGACCATGAGCCTTCGGCAAAACGCTCTCCTGCTGGCCGTGCTCGCGACGCTGATCGCGATCATTGGCGCATGGAGTGGCGATCCATTGCTGGAGGGCGCCTGGCGCCTGCCATTGGCGCTGCTGCTGCTGGGACTTGCCTACGAAGGCTGGATGACGACTCGTGCCGGCCTTGGGCTTTCGATGCGGATCGAGCAGCGCGGCATCCTGGGTCGAGCTGCCACGCTGCAGTTGACGTTCACTCATCTGCTGCATCGTGATGCGACGATTGAAATTGCTCCCGACGCACCCCCGGTGGTCGAAACCGATTCAGGTGTACGGCAACTGATGGTGCCTTCCGGCGCTGGCGCGGAAATGCAGTTGCGCATCACGCCCCGTCGGTTGGGTGAGTTCAGCTGGCCGAGCGTGCGTGTGCGCATGGCGGGACCGCTCGGGCTTGCGTGGTGGACGCGGAAACTGGCTCCGAATTTCAAGTTGCAAGTTGCGCCTGAACTGTTGCGTGACGATGCACGACGGCTCGGTGCAGTCACGGCAGGCGCTCGCTCGCGCTCCATGTTCGGCGCCGGTGCGGAAATCCTGCAACTGCGCGAATACCGCATCGGCGATCCGCAGAACCTGATCGACTGGAAGGCCACCGCGCGCAGCGGCCGGCTGATCAGCCGGGATTTCTCCGAGGATCAGCATCTCGAAATCGTGATCGCCATCGACGTCGGTCGCGCCAGTGCGCTGCGTGCCGGCGCTCTCGACCGGCTCGGTCACTACGCAAATCTGGCCGCCCGTTTCGCCGAACACGCGATAGCGCAGGACGACCGCGTCGGGTTGGTGCTGTTCGCGGACCGCCCGCTCGCAGCGCTGGCGCCGGGCAGGGGAGTCGCCACCGTCATCCGTATTCGCGAGATGCTGGCGGCCTCGAAGCTGGCACAGGCGGAATCCAATCCGCTGAACGCCGCACTGCGCATCCGTTCTCTGGTGCGCCATCGCAGCCTGATCGTGATGCTGACGGACCTGGACGATGCCACCGTCGCCGGCCAGCTCGCCTCCGCTGCGCGCCTGCTGCTGCCAAAACATCTGCCGCTGATCGCCGGCCTCGCCAGCCCCGAGGCCGAGCATCTCAGTCATGCCGAAGCCCGCTCCTGGCTGGATCCCTATGAGTCACTGGCCGCCCAGGAATACTGCGCTCGTCTCGAGCGCAATGTCCGCGCCCTGCGCGCGCTTGGCGCGCCTGCCGTGTTGGCCCGCCCCGATCAGCTGGAGCGTGCGGTGTTCGACGCCTATGCGGAGTTTCGGCAGCGCCGCCGGGTGTGAGAAGTAATTCTTCGGAGGCATCGGCGCGAGAGAGGCGTCAGTGCCGGGCGCGTGCCTTAGGGGCATGAGTTTCCGAAAGCGGCGTATGCATCATGCCAGGCGCTGCTCTGGTCGATCATCCTATTTCCGAGACAGCGCATGCGGTGCGGTTTAAGAGATATCGTGCCAGGCGTCGGTCTGGGCGGGGCCACCCATTTCCAGGACCGCACGTGAATACGTCCCTGTAGGCTTGCTCACTCGGAACATCCTGTTCCTCCTCTCATCGAAGGAAATGGGTGGCCCCGCCCAGACCGACGCCAGAAAGAGAGTGCCATCTCCGTAGTCTCTCCGGATGCGCGCTTTCCGAGCGCCACGGACCTAACAATCTCTGCGGTTGCGGCGGGGGTGTCTCGTTTCGGGAGCCTCAAAAACAGGATGTTTTTGTGGCAGCCTCCAGGGACGGATTCACGGCGGTCCCGAAACGAAACACCCCCGCCGCAACCGCACGCCCTTCAACGAGAGCCGCCTCCGAGAGCCGCCTCTCAAATGACACTCCTCAAGGAATCTCGCAGTGATCCCCGCAAGAGTCGGCAAGCTGCCTCCCGGCCGCCTGGCGAGCCTAGTTTTTCCGACCGAACAGCCGCCCGGTCAGCGCGCCGACCATGACGACGGCGTAACCGCAGCCGACGATGACGCGATTGAGCAGTGGGAAATCCGGATCGGGCGACAGATACCCCTCGATGAAGCCGCAGCCGATCAGCAGCAGCGCACATAACAGCAGCAGCCGGCTGGTTTTCGCCGTGGCGTGCTGAAAGGACTCGCGACGGGTGGCGTGAGTCGGGCGGATCAGCGATTCGCCCAGCATCGTGCCGGCCGCGCCGGCCAGGCAGATGACCGAAAGCTCCACCACGCCGTGTGCGGTGACGAACTTCAACAACTCGCCGGCCATGCCGTGCTGGTGGGTGAAGGCGAAGAACGCTCCCAGCATCAGGCCGTTGGTGGCGATGACATAGAACGTGCCGAGCCCGAAAAAGATGCCGGCCACGAAGGCGAACAGGCTGACCATGACGTTGTTGGCGAGAATCTCGGTGGAGACCACCGAGGAGGGCACGACGTTGAGCATGCCTTCGGTCCACAGCCGGCCGCCTTCCACGCCGTTGATCATGTCCTCGCTGGCGAGCAGCCCGATCAGCTCCGGGTAGGTGGATACCAGCCACCAGCCTGCCGCTGTGCTCAGCGCGAACAGCAGGCTCACCCATTGAATCGGCGTGCGCAGTTCGTGCACGACATCGGGGATCTCGTCGCGAAACAGCGTTTGCAGCCGCGCGCGCCAGTTCTGGGGCTTGCGATAGATGATGGCGTGGAGCTTGGCGTACCGTGCTTCCAGGGTGCGCGTCGCGCGGCTTGCGGGAAGAATGCGGCGAGCGATCGAAAGATCGCGGCCGAGCGAGCGATACATTTCAATGGCGTTCAATGCCTCGGCGGCCGTGTGGTCGCGCTTGCGCTCCAGCCGATCGAGTTGCGGCGCCAGCTGTTGCCAGCTCGCGATGCGCGAGGCCAGCCAGGCTTGCAGGCCGGCTTCGGTGCTCATGCCGCCTTGCCGCGGGTCAACAGATCGACCAGATGGGCTCGCAACTCTTCGGCGCTTCGTAGCGCCAGCGATTCGCTCGACGCGGCAGGATCGATGCGCGCGATCAGCGACCGTGCAATGCGAGTGCGGTTGCCACCGTCCAGCTCATCCCAGCGATCCAGAAGCTCCTGCGCCAGGTCGGCAGATTGCGGGTCGAGTCCGCCGCCGTTCGTCGCCGCGCGCAGGCCTTCGAAGGATTTTTCGCTTTCCGAGGTGTCGTGCACCAGCAGCGTGCCGGCAGCGATGTCGCCGATGCGGACGTTGTGCTGCGTGAAGATCGTGCTCGCCAGGCCCACCAGGTACACGAAAGGCAGGCTGTCGACGAGACGAAAGACGTTCCGCACCAGCAGCGCGCCGACGCCGGGAATATCGCCGCTGCGCGAGACGATCCTGATGCCGGCCATGCGCTTGCCGGGCGTGCGGCCGTGCATCGCGACCTCCAGTACCGGGTGGTACAGGAAGTAGATGGCCAGCGGCGCCAGCTTCACCAGGAAGAAGAAATACGAGCCCGGGTCCGGCGCATCGTCGAGCAGGCGACGCAGGCCGCCGAACAGCATCAGCGCCCCGAAGAACCAGGCCAGCGCCAGGATCAGGCGGATGTGCCAGTCGATGACGAAGGCATAGCTGCGGCTGCCTGGCCCGGCGATCCGCAGCTCGACGTCGACCCCGGTGACGCTTTGCAGTGTGACGCTGGGGCGGGTCATGGGCCGTGCTTACTCCACGATTCTCGCCAGCTGCTCCGCCTGGTATTCCTGCTGCAGCGGCTGGATCACCGGTTCCAGGTCGCCGTTCATGACGTCGGCCAGCTTGTACAGCGTCAGGTTGATGCGGTGATCGGTGATGCGCCCTTGCGGGAAATTGTACGTGCGGATGCGTTCGGAGCGATCGCCCGAACCCACCTGCAGCTTGCGCGACTGTGCTTCGGCCTGATCGCGCTTCTCCTGTTCGGCGGCCATCAGTCTGGCCTTCAGCAGCGACAGCGCGCGCGAGCGGTTCTTGTGCTGCGAACGTTCGTCCTGGCATTCGACCACGATGCCGCTGGGCAGGTGGGTGATGCGGATCGCCGAATCGGTCTTGTTGACGTGCTGGCCGCCGGCGCCGGAGGAGCGGAAGGTGTCGATGCGCAGATCGGCCGGATTGAGATCGATGGTCTCGACTTCGGCCATTTCCGGCAGGATGGCCACGGTGCAGGCGGACGTGTGGATGCGACCTTGCGCTTCGGTCGCCGGCACGCGCTGTACGCGGTGAGTTCCTGCTTCAAATTTCAGATGCGAGAACGCGCCACGGCCCACGACGCGGCTGATGACTTCCTTGTAGCCACCGTGCTCGCCCGCGCTTTCCGACAACACTTCGACGCGCCAGCCTTTTGTGTCCGCGTAGCGCGAATACATGCGGAACAGGTCGCCAGCGAAAATCGCCGCTTCATCGCCGCCGGTGCCAGCGCGTACTTCCAGGTAGATGTTGCTTTCATCGCGCGCATCTTTCGGCAGCAGCAGCTTGGCGAGCTCGTCGGTTTCGACATCGATGCGTCCGCTCAGCGTGCCAAGCTCTTCCTGGCCGAGCTCCCGCAGCTCCGGATCGGAACCCTCAGCCATCTCGCGCGCATGCTCGCGCTCGGCAATCAGCTGCTGGTAATCGCGGTAACGGGTCACGACCGGCTCGAGCCGCGAATATTCCATCGACAGCTCGCGGAACTGGTCGGTGTTCGCGATGACCTGGGGATCGGCCAGCAGCGCGCTCACTTCTTCGTGACGGTCGACCAGTTTTTCCAGCTTGCTTTGAATCGAAGGTTTCATTCGTAAAGGAGACTACAAGGTACGAACGGCCGGCGACAGGCACGGCCACGGCGGCGCGCGCAGCTAGCCTGATATTTTGTCGACCGGACGCGCTTCGGTCTCCGGCGTTTCGCCGTTGGCGCGCGGTGCGGTGGAGTTCGGCGCAAACAGCGCCTTGGCCGCGTGCAGCAGTTCTATTTCCCCGCTCTCGGCAGCTTGGCGCAGCCGCTGGCTGGGCGCGTGCAGGAGCCGGTTGGTCAGTGTCGTGGCGAGGAATTCGATGACTTCCTTGGGATCGCGTCCGGCCGCCAGCATACGACGCGCCTGCTCCGTGGTTTGCGCACGGAGCGCATCGGCTTCATCGCGCAACTGCCGGATGGTTGGAACCGCGTCCAGGGTTTTCAGCTGTTGCTCGAAGACCGCGATTTCTCCAGCGATCATCTGATGCGCATCGCGTGCCGCTTCGCGCCGCGACTCGATGTTCTCATTCACTACGTTCTGCAAATCGTCGATGGTGAACAGGTAGATGTCTTCGAGCTTGGCGACCTCCGGCTCGATGTCGCGCGGCACGGCGATGTCGACCATGAAGATCGGTTTGCGCCGCCGGGCCCGCAGCGCGGTGCGCACGGCTTCGTAGGCGATCACGGGCGTGGGGCTGGCCGTGGAGCTGATGACGATGTCGGCTTCCGCCAGGTGGGCCTCGATCGCATCCAGGCCGATCGCGAAGCCATTGAATTCCGCCGCCAGTTCCTGGGCCCGGTCGAGGCTGCGGTTGGCGATGATCATGCGGCGCAGGCCGTTGGCGTGCAGATGGCGCGCTGCGAGCGCAATCGTCTCGCCTGCGCCGACCAGCAATGCCGTGTGCTCTTCCAGCCGCTCGAACACGGTGCGCGCCATCGCTACTGCGGCTGACGCCACGGAGGTTGCGCTCGCACCGATGCGCGTCTGCGTGCGGACGCGTTTGGCTACCGAGAACGCGGTTTGCAGCAGCCGGTTCAGATACGGGCCGGTCACGCCCTGCTCGAAGGCGGTCCGATAAGCGTCCTTGAGCTGGCCCAGGATCTGCGGCTCGCCCAGCACCAGCGAGTCCAGCCCGCAGGCCACGGCGAATACGTGTTCCACCGCCGCGGCGCCGCGCAGTTGATACAGGGAATCGTTCAGGTCCAGCTTGTGCGAGGCCAGGTCGTGCCAGTCGCCCAGCCATTGAACCAGGCGCCGCGCCTCGGTGTCGGTGAAGCAGTAGAGCTCGGTGCGGTTGCAGGTGGAGACGATGACCGTCTCGCGCACGCCCGGCACCGCCACCAGCTCCCGCAGCGCCTGCGGCAGCTCCTCGCCCGCGAATACCATTTTTTCACGGATATCGACGGGGGCTGTACGGTGATTGATGCCGATGACGACGAATGTCATGCGTAGTGCTGTCGCGAACCGGCCGGGATTGTCCGGTAAGGGGCAGGGGATAACAAGCACGGGTAACACATCGTGGGGGCCATTGTCGGACAATGAGCGACCGATAATCTCCCCGTCACACCCTGATATAGTGCCCACAACATGCCTGCTACCGCCTATTTCACCGCCGCCGCCAGGTGCATGGCTCCGGCCGGTCGACTGTCCGCCCTGCTGATCGCCGCCGTGCTGGCGGGTTGCGCCACCCAGGGACACCAGGATGCCAAGGTGAAGACGGTCGAGCCGCTGCCGACCGACCCGAACGCGCTGGTGCTGGGAGCGGAGGTCGCTCTGCAGCGCGGCGAGTATCGGGAGGCGTCCCAGGCTTACGTGCGGGCCGCGCAGGCGGCGCAGGACGAGGCGCTGGCCGAACAGGCAACCCGCATCGCTTATGAGCATCATCAATGGACACTGGTGCTCGCTGGCGCCGAGCGCTGGCTGGAGCTGAACCACACCAACGAGGAAGCGCGCCGGTTCGCGGCATTCGCGGCGCTGCACCTGTATCAGATCGATCGCGCCGCCGAGCATCTGGGGTTCCTGCTCGACACGGCCTTCATCAATCCTCAGGCTGGTTTTCTGGCGCTGCTGCCGCAATTGGGCGACGAAGGCTCGCCGTCGGCCACCACGGCCGTGTTGCAGCGGTTGATCCAGAAATACCCGGACATGACCGAAGCGCACTACACGCTGGCCCGCGCCGCGCTGCAGTCGGAAAACTTCGCGCTCGCTCTGGAGCATGCGCAGAAAGCGCGCGAGCTCGGCCCTTACTGGTCGCCCGCCGGATTGCTGTTGGCGCAGGTGCAGATGGCACGCGGCGACAATGAGACCGCGCTTGCAACGGCGCGGCAGATCATCGAGCAGGACAAGCAGGATTCGTATCGGCTGGAATACGCGCTGATGCAGCTGCAAGCCGGCAAAGACGAGGAAGGTCGCAAGGAATTGAATGCGCTCGCGGGCAGTGAAACCGCGGCCGCAGTGGCCGAGCGCGCGCTGGCCGACATGGATTTTCAGCTGGGCAATCGCGACGCCGCGGCGCAGCGCTACACCAATCTCGTGTCCAGCGGCCGATTCGTCTATGAGTCGCTGTTCTATCTGGGGGCGATCGCGGAGTCACGCGAGGCCTGGGACGAAGCAGTGCAGATCTACAGCCGCGTGACCGGCGGTGACATGGCGATGGCGGCGCAAGCGC
Organism: Povalibacter sp.; assembly: GCA_035556415.1. Classification (GTDB taxonomy): domain Bacteria; phylum Pseudomonadota; class Gammaproteobacteria; order Steroidobacterales; family Steroidobacteraceae; genus Steroidobacter. The sequence goes on along the minus strand of DATMEZ010000231.1, from coordinate 15,661 downwards.
GTGCGGCGCGGATAAAGGCGAAGCAGCAGGGCTTGAAAGCAGGCCTGGATCACATCGAGGAATTCGCCAAGACGCGCCCGCAGTACACGCTGGATTCGATCACCGCCCGCGCGGCGCTGCTCACTACCAACGGCGATGCGGCCGGCGGACTGGCGCTGCTCGATGCCTCGCTGCGGAAATACCCGGATTCGGCCGAGCTGCGGTTCGCCCGCGTGTTCCAGCTCGAAGGTATGGATCGTGTGAATGAGGCGGTGAGCGATCTGCGCCAGCTGGTGGCGGATCGCCCGGGCGATCCGGTTGCCGCCAACGCGCTGGGCTACACGCTGGTCGATCGCACCCGCAAGCAGAGCGAGGGCCTGAAGCTGATCGAGCAGGCGCTGGTGGAAACGCCCGACAGCGGGGCGGTGCTGGACAGCATGGGATGGGCGCTGCACCGCGTGAAACGCAATGACGATGCGCTCAAGTACCTGCAACAGGCCAAGCGCCGCATCAACGACCCCGAAGTCGATCTGCACCTGGGCGAGGTGCTGCTGGCGCTGGGGCGCAAGGACGAGGCGCGTGCGGTGCTGAAAGTCGCCAGCGAGCGTTATCCCGAGAACGCCGAACTACACAAACGCCTGCAAACCCTGCCGAACTGAAGGGCGGCGATGCGTTCGCGGGTCTCGACCAATGCCCTTTTCGTTCTTTTGGCCGTCCTCGGCAGTCTGCTGACGGGCTGCGCCGGCCTGGTATCGCGCCCGCCAGCTCCGATTCCCGCGAAGCTGGAACAGCTCGATCGTTGGCAGGCGCGCGGCCGCATTGGCATTTCCGGCGCCGAAGGCGGCGGTTCGGGCTCGTTCGATTGGCAGCAGCGCGGCGATCGCGCGGACGTGCAGATCCGCGGCCCGGTCGGGCTTGGCAGCGTTCACTTGCAGGTGCAGGGCGACGTCGCTGATCCGCAGCTCAAGCTGCAGACTGGCGATGGACAGACGCTGCAATCACAGGCGGCCTGGGATGAGCTCGAAGCCCGGCTCGGCGCGCCCGTTCCCGCGGGCAGCCTGCGTTTCTGGATGCTGGGCATCGCAGCACCCGGTGAGCATCAGTGGCACGAAGCCGGTCGGGACGGGGTGGTGACGCTGGAGCAGGACGGCTGGCGCATCGACTATCAGCGCTATTCCGATGATGCCGGCGCGCGCGTACCGATACGAATACGCGCCAGCAGCGGCGCGACGCGGGTGCGCATCGTCATCGATCGCTGGCAGCTCGGCCAGTGAGCGCGCTTCAGCCATCGGCGGCGGGTGAGCCGCTGGGAACGCCCGTGGCCTGGCCGGCGCCGGCCAAGCTCAATCTCTGCCTGCATATCGTCGGCCGCCGCGCCGACGGTTATCACCTGTTGCAGACCGCCATGCAGTTCATCGACCTGTGCGATGAACTGCGCTTTTTCCGGCGGCCGCAGGGCGTGATCGAGCGGATCGACGGTCCGGCCGAGATTCCCGCCGAAACCGATCTGGTGGTGCGCGCCGCCCAGCTGCTGGCGGCGCAGGCCGAGGTCGATGGCGGCGTTGCCATCGCCGTGACCAAGCGAATTCCGATCCAGGGCGGCCTGGGCGGCGGCAGCTCGAATGCCGCCACGGTACTGGTGGCGCTCAATCGGCTGTGGGGGCTGGACCTGTCGATCGACCAGCTGGCGAGCCTCGGATTGCAGCTCGGCGCCGACGTGCCGTTGTTCGTCCGCGGGCAGGCGGCCTGGGCCGAGGGGGTCGGTGAGCGGCTGACGCCGATCGAGCTGCCGGAAGGGCTTTATCTGGTGCTCAAACCGCAGGTTGCGGTGAGCACGGCGGAGGTCTTTCAGGCCGCTGAATTGACACGTAATTCACCCGTCACGACAATACGCGCCTTTCTCGCGGGGGGTGGCCGTAACGACTGCACCTCCTGCGTTCGCGGACGCTTCCCAGAGATCGCAGAAGCGCTTGATTGGCTTGAGGAATTTGGGCAGGCACGGCTGACCGGGACCGGCTCCTGCGTGTTTGCCGCCATGCCCCATGCCGCCGCTGCCGAAGAGATTTTGGCGCGGTTGCCGGCGCGCTGGCGCGGGTATGTCGTGAAAGGGTTGAATCGCTCTCCGCTGCAGCATCGGCTGGCGGCGGAGTTTTGAATTGGGGCGTCGCCAAGTGGTAAGGCAGCGGGTTTTGATCCCGCCATTCGGAGGTTCGAATCCTTCCGCCCCAGCCAAGCGATGCGCGACGCCCGACTGCGGTCTGCCGGTGTCGGGTTTCGCACCTTAACGCGGCGCCGGACTTCGCAAGCTCGCCGGGTGCACCACGCACGGCCCGGCTCGCATTGGAGATCTGATGGATCGTTCAACGATGGCGGTGTTTACGGGGAATGCCAACCCGCAGCTCGCCCACGAAATCTGCCGTCACTTGATGGTGCCGCTGGGCCGCGCCTCGGTCGGCCGCTTCAGCGACGGCGAATCGACGGTGGAGCTGCTGGAGAACGTGCGCGGCCGCGACGTGTTCATCGTGCAGCCGACCTCGCCGCCGGCCAACGATCATCTGATGGAACTGCTGGTGATGGTGGACGCCTGCCGGCGCGCCTCGGCAGCTCGCATTACCGCGGTCATTCCGTATTTCGGCTATGCCCGCCAGGATCGGCGTCCGCGAGCAACGCGTGTACCGATCACCGCGAAGCTGTGCGCCAACATGATTGCCAGCGCCGGTGTGGACCGCGTGCTGACGGTGGACCTGCACGCCGACCAGATCCAGGGATTCTTCGACATCCCGGTGGACAACGTGTATGCCTCACCGGTGCTGCTGGGCGATGCCTGGAAGCAGAAGTACGAGGATCTGATGGTGGTGTCGCCGGACGTCGGCGGCGTGGTTCGTGCCCGCGCGCTGGCGAAGCGCCTGGATGACGCGGACCTGGCCATCATCGACAAGCGCCGACCGCGCGCCAACGTGTCGGAAGTGATGAACATCATCGGCGAGGTGGCCGGCAAGAGCTGCGTCCTCATCGACGACCTGGTGGATACGGCCGGCACGTTGTGCCACGCCGCCGCCGCATTGAAGGAAGCGGGCGCGAAGCGCGTCGTGTCGTACATCACGCACGCAGTGCTGTCGGGCCCGGCGATCGATCGCATCTCCAAGTCCGAGCTGGACGAGCTGGTGGTGACGGACACCATTCCGCTGCGCGAGGCGGCGCAGCAGTGCCCGAAGATCCGCCAGCTGTCGGTGGCCGGCCTGCTGGCGGAAACCATGCGCCGTATCCGGGACGAGGAGAGCGTCAGCTCGCTCTATATAGATTGAGATGGGCGCGATGCGTCCGGCGCAGGCGGCAAGCCGGCGTCGTACGGGTCGCTTCCGTCGCCTTGGCAGTGCAGCTCGAGTATCTGGTCGCGGACCGGGCTGTGCTTTCGTTAACTGTCGTTGGAGTCTTACATGAAAACTGCGTTTGAACTCGTCGCCGATCCTCGGGATGGCGTGCAGGGGAAGGGTGCGAGCCGCCGCCTGCGTCGTTCCGGCAAGGTGCCGGCGATCCTCTACGGTGGCGGCCAGGCGCCGCGCCAGCTGATCCTCGATCAGCAGAACCTGCTCGCGTTGCTGCTCAACGAGCGTTTCTTCTCCTCGATCCTGTCGCTGTCGGTGAACGGCGAGAAGCAGGTCGCCATCCTCAAGGACGTGCAGCGCCATCCGGCCAAGAACATGATCCTGCACATGGATCTGCAGCGCGTGCTGGAGAACGAGAAGATCCGCATGAGCATTCCGCTGCACTTCAAGGGCGCCGCGGTGTCCCCGGGCGTGAAGACGCAGGGCGGCGTGGTCTCGCACCTGCTCAGCAACGTCGAAGTGCTGTGTCTGCCGAAGGATCTGCCGGACGTGCTCGAAGTCGACATGTCGGAAATGCAGATCAACGAGATGAAGCGTCTGTCCGACATTGCGCTGCCGGAAGGTGTGGAGTTCGTGGCGTTGGGCCACGGCCGCGACGAGCCGGTGGTGTCGATTCACCATCCGCGCGCCGAAGAAGCCGAGGCTCCGACTGCAGCGGCTGCGGCGGCTCCTGCCGCCGGTGCTGCGCCTGCTGCCGGCGCCGACGCGAAGAAGGAAGACGCCAAGCCGGCTGCCGGCGGGGCCGCGAAGAAGGAAGGCGGCAAGAAGTAATGGCATCCCATTCCCCGGACCGCGCCGCGGTCCGGGGAATGACGATCAGTGGCGCAGGCGAGGTCCGAAGATCGATTTGCGGTCCGGCTGCCTTCCCGCACTGTTCGCTGCCATTACCCGTCGCGCGTCATGCCCGGTACTCCCATCAAGATCATCGTCGGCCTCGGCAACCCGGGGCCCGAGCACGTGCTCACGCGTCACAACGCGGGGTTCTGGTTCGTCGACGCCTTGGCACAGCGGCATGGCGGTCGCTTCCGCAGCCACACCAAGTTCCAGGGCGAGATCTGCCGCCTGAATCTGGGCGGCGGCGAGATCACGCTGCTCAAGCCGAGCACCTACATGAACCGCAGCGGTCTGGCGATTCGCGCGCTGTCGGACTACGTGAAAGTCGCGCCGGCCGAAACGCTGGTGGTTCACGACGAGCTGGACCTGCCGGTCGGCGACATTCGCTTCAAGCTCGGCGGCGGCCACGGCGGCCACAACGGGCTGCGCGACACCATCACTCACGTCGGCGCGGATTTCTGGCGCCTGCGCATCGGCATCGGTCATCCGGGCGACAAGTCGCAGGTGATCGATTACGTGCTGCATCGGGCTTCGAAGGACGAGGAGGAGAAGATCATCGCCTCGGTCGCCGAAGCGCTCGACGCCCTTCCCGTGTTCCTCGAACAGGGCGCGGAGAAGGCGATGAACGGGCTGCACACCAGAAAATGAGGAAGTAAGACTTCGGGACGGGCCGATGGCCTGCCGAAGTCATTCCCGCGCAGGCGGGAATCCATCCGCATCGATCAGCTGGACTTCCGCCTGCACGGAAGCGACGAACAGATCAGAGATTCCTCGAGCAATGGGTATCAAATCCGGCATCGTCGGCCTGCCTAACGTCGGCAAGTCGACCCTGTTCAACGCTCTGACGCGCGCCCAGATCGCGGCGGAGAACTATCCGTTCTGCACTATCGATCCGAATGTCGGCATCGTGCCGGTGCCGGACACGCGGCTCGCTGAGCTTGCGGCCATCGTCAATCCCGAGCGCACCCTGCCGGCAACGGTCGAGTTCGTGGACATCGCGGGCCTGGTGGCCGGCGCGTCCAAGGGTGAAGGCCTGGGCAACAAGTTCCTCGCGCACATCCGCGAGACGGATGCGATCACGCACGTGGTTCGCTGTTTCGAGAACGACGACATCGTGCACGTCGCCGGCCGCATCGGTCCGCTCGACGACATCGACGTCATCAATACCGAGCTGGCGCTCGCCGATCTCGACACCGTCGAGCGTGGCTTGCAGCGCGCCGAGAAAGCATCGAAAGCGGGCGACAAGGATGCGATTCGCCTGCGCGACCTGCTGAAGAAATTGCGCGAGCACCTCGATGCCGGCAAGCCGGCGCGCTCGTTCATCAAGGATCCTGACGAGCGGCGTCTGCTGAGCGAGTTGCACCTGATCACGCTCAAGCCGCTGATGTACGTTGCTAACGTCGCCGAGGATGGCTTCACGAACAATCCTTACCTGGATGCCGTGCGCGAGCGCGCAGCCAGTGAGGATTCCGAAGTCGTAGCGGTATGCGCCGCCATCGAGGCCGAGATCGCGCAACTCGAAGAAGCCGATCGTGCCGACTTCCTCAATGAGCTGGGCCTGGAAGAGCCGGGTTTGAATCGTGTGATTCGCGCCGGTTACAAGCTGCTCGGTTTGCAAACCTACTTCACTGCCGGCGTAAAAGAAGTCCGTGCCTGGACCGTGCGCGTCGGCGCCACCGCGCCGCAAGCTGCGGGCGTGATCCACACCGACTTCGAGAAGGGCTTCATTCGCGCAGAAGTGATCGCCTACGAGGATTTCATCGCCTGCAAGGGCGAGCAGGGCGCAAAGGAAGCCGGCAAGCTGCGGCTCGAAGGCAAGGAATACATCGTGCGCGAAGGCGATGTGATGCATTTCCGCTTCAACGTCTGATCAACGTCTGGCGGTAGTCTTAAGGAGTCTGCGCCTATGTCGCGCCGCAAAGCCCCTGCGCCCTCTGCCATCTTCCTGGACGATCGTTCCGGGCGCGCTGGTGGTTTCGTTGAGGTGCGCGGCGCGCGCGAACACAACCTCAAGGACGTGGATGTCGCCATCCCGCGCGATGCGCTGGTGGTGTTCTCCGGCGTGTCCGGTTCCGGCAAGTCTTCGCTCGCATTCGGCACTATCTACGCCGAGGCGCAGCGGCGCTATTTCGAGTCGGTGGCGCCGTATGCGCGACGCCTGATCGACCAGGCGGGCGTGCCCGACGTGGACGCGATCGATGGTCTGCCGCCGGCAGTAGCGTTGCAGCAGCAGCGCGGTGCCAGCAATGCGCGTTCCTCCGTGGGCAGTGTGACCTCGCTGTCCAGTCTGGTGCGGATGATGTACTCGCGCGCCGGTGCCTATCCGGCGCGCCAACCCATGCTGTATGCCGAGGACTTCTCGCCTAACACGCCGCAAGGGGCCTGCCCGACCTGCCACGGTTTGGGCCATGTCTACGAGGTGACCGAAGCCACCATGGTGCCCGACCCGTCGCTGAGCATCCGCGAGCGGGCGGTCGCCGCATGGCCGCCGGCCTGGCATGGGCAGAACCTGCGCGACATCCTGGTTACGTTGGGTTACGACGTCGACCGGCCCTGGAAGGATCTGCCGAAGAAGGATCGCGACTGGATCCTGTTCACCGAAGAAACGCCCAGTGTGCCGGTTTACGCCGGTTTCACGCCGGCCGAAACGCGCGCGGCGCTCAAGCGAAAGCTGGAGCCCAGCTATATGGGCACGTTTACCGGCGCGCGGCGCTATGTACTGCACACCTTCGCCAACAGTCAGAGCGCGTTGATGAAAAGACGTGTGTCGCGCTACATGGAAGGGAAGCTGTGTTCGGCATGCCATGGCAAGCGGCTCAAACGCGAAGCGCTGGCGGTCACCTTCGCTGGCCTGGATATCGGCGAACTGGCGCAGATGCCACTGGACCAGGTCGCGGCGTTGCTCGATCCCATCGCGAAGGGCGACTTCCGGGCGCAGGCCGCAGGCAGCAGCAACAAAGATGCAACACGCCGTGATCGTGCTGAGCGCGCCGCATCGGGTCGTGCAACACACGCGGCATCTCTCGACGTGCGCCGCACCTCCGCGCTGTCGGAGGAGAAGCGTCTGGCGGCACAGCGCCTGGCCGAAGGGGTGGTGGCGCGGTTGCATACGCTGCGGCAATTGGGACTGGGCTATCTGACGCTGGATCGCGCCACGCCGACCTTGTCGAGCGGGGAGCTGCAGCGGTTGCGGCTAGCCACGCAATTGAGCTCCATGCTGTTCGGCGTGGTCTATGTGCTCGACGAGCCGTCGGCGGGCTTGCACCCTTCCGACAGCCAGGCCCTGTACGACGCACTCGATCTGCTGCGCAACGCGGGTAACTCAGTGTTCGTGGTGGAGCATGATCTGGGACTGATGCGACGCGCGCAGTGGATAGTGGATGTTGGCCCCGAGGCGGGCGAACGTGGCGGACGCGTGCTCTATAGCGGCGCACCCGCAGGATTGCGCGAGGTAGCGGACTCGCGTACTGCACGCTACCTATTCGACGAGATTCCTGCGCCGTCCAGCCGCGGACGCAAACCTTCTGGCTGGCTGGAGCTGCAGGCGATTCATCGCCATAACTTGCACGGTGTGGACGCACGCATCCCGCTCGGTGCGTTCACCGCAGTCACCGGCATCTCCGGTTCCGGCAAGTCGAGCCTTTTCGCACAGGCACTGCCGGAGCTGGTGCGACTGCGCCTGGGCCATGAGCCCGAGGACGATTCCGAAGATGGCGCGATCGAGGGGCCCTCGGTGATCGAAACCACTCGTGGCCACCTGGCCGGCGACGTGGACACCGTGCAGCGGTTGGTGCAGGTGGACCAGAAGCCGATCGGCCGCACTCCGCGTTCCAACCTGGCAACCTACACCGGCCTGTTCGATCACGTGCGCAAGCTGTTCGCCGCTACGCCCGATGCGCGCCGTCGCCGTTACGATGCGGGACGGTTCTCCTTCAATGTGCCCAAGGGACGCTGTGAAACCTGCGAGGGCGAGGGCTTCGTCAGCGTGGAGCTGCTGTTCATGCCCAGCGTGTATGCGCCATGTTCCACCTGCCACGGCGCCCGTTACAACGAGGCTACGCTGGCGGTGCGCTGGAATGGACGCAACATTGCCGAGATCCTGCAGATGACGGTGGACGAGGCCTGCGACATCTTCGCTGACGAGGATGCCGTCTCGCGCCCTTTGCGGTTGCTGCGCGAGATCGGGCTGGGTTACCTGCGCCTTGGACAGCCGGCCACCGAGCTGTCCGGCGGCGAAGCGCAGCGCATCAAGCTGGCCACCGAGCTGCAACGCAGCCAGCGGGGCCGCAGTCTGTACGTGCTCGACGAGCCGACCACGGGATTGCACGCGGCGGACGCCGATCGATTGATGGTGCAATTGCAGCGCCTGGTGGACGCCGGCAACACTGTGGTGATGATCGAACACGACATGCGTGCGGTGGTGCAGGCCGACTGGGTGATCGACATGGGGCCGGGTGCGGGCGAGGCCGGCGGCCGCATCGTGGCGACAGGTACGCCGGATCAGGTGGCGCGAGCGCCAGACAGCCGAACCTCGCCCTATCTGGCGCAGGAACTGGGCCGAATCGCCTCGCCGTAGGCAACAGAAATAACTCGCTCCGGGATGCCCGCGCGGCCGCAGGCGGTCGAACGCTAGGCGGTACGGCTGCTGCATTACTGCGATGTCGGTAGCTTCGTTTTGCTCCTGCCTGCCGTTCGTCACGCCGATGCTCGATACGCGGGCAGGTTCTATTTCTCCGCTCCGAGAAACTCCAGCAGCGCCGCCGTGAATTCCGCGGCGCGCTCGACGTTCGACAGATGCGCCGCTTCCAACATGACCAGCTTTGCGCCGGCGATCGAATTCGCGATCAGCTCGGCATCAGCCGGTGTGGTGCCGGGGTCCTTCGTGCCGCCGATTACCAGCGTGGTGGCCGTGATGGACTTGATGGCTTCGCGCTGGTCCATGTCGCGGATGGCGGCGCAGCAGGCCGCATAACCTTGCGCGCTCGTGGCGAGCAGCATCTGGCGGATGCGATCCACTTTTTCGGGCTCGGCCGCGCGAAATTCGGGTGTGAACCAGCGGCCTAGAACGGCCTCGGTGACGCTGGCTGTTCCCTGCGAGGTCACCAACGCAATGCGCGACTGCCAGTTTTCACGCGGCGGCATGTACGGCGTGGTGTTACAGAGCGCGACCTTCAGAACGCGATCCGGCCATTCCCGGGCGATGTGCATGGCCGTCATGCCGCCGAGCGAAAGGCCGCACAAGTGCGCACGGGCCACGCCGCAGGCATCGAGGACAGCCAGCGCATCGCGCGCCAGCTGCTCCATGGTCAGTTCGGTTCGAGAGCCGGCGCTCGACTGGCCGTGGCCGCGAACGTCGTAGCGGATCACCTCGAATCGTTCCTGCAGGGCAGGGAGCTGGTCGTCCCACATTTCCAGGCTGCAGCCCAGGGAGTTCATGAGCAGCAGTGCGGGCGCGCCTGGACGTGGTGAGTGTTCGCAGCGCAGCTGCGCATCTTCGGCGGTTATGGTTTTCATTGCAGTCTCGTCAGTTCGTGATCCGGTCTGGCAAGGTGACAGGAGCGGCCATGCCGGCCGCTGCCGGTCCTTGCGGGAGAGATGGTCAGCGCGTGTGTTGAAGCTGTGCGATCACTTCCTCGGCGTGATGCACGGCGGTGTTCGCCGCCGGAACGCCCGCATAGATCGCGCTTTGCAGTAGGACCTCCTTGAGCTCGTCCTGCGTCAGTCCGTTGTTGAACGCGGCCTGCACGTGCAGGCGGAATTCTTCCCAGCGTCCCAGCGCAATGCAGGTCGACAGCACCATGCAGGCGCGGGTCTTGCGATCGAGGCCGGGACGGTTCCAGATCTCGCCCCAGGCGTAGCGTGTGATCAGGTCCTGGAAGTCGCGATTGAAGTCGCTGAGTCGGGCCTGCGCACGGTCTACCCAGGCATCTCCCAGCACGGCGCGCCGTACTGAGATGCCGGTATCGTAGCGTTCTTTCTCGTCCATCTTCGCTCCGTCGATCATGTTGCAGGTGAGCGCTGCTGCAGATACTGCAGCGCGCGGGCTTCGGCCGCAGCGACCTCGCGTTCGATCGAGAACGCATCGGCCAGTTGCGCCTGCGTCAAGGGATTCTTCTCGAAGGTTGCAAGATTGCGTTCAGCGATCTCGCGTAAATTGCGTCGCTCCGACAATGCGCTGCGCGACCATGCTTGCACGGTCGAGTGAGCGACGTCGCGGCCGAGCGCCGGCGCAAGTGCATTTGCAAGCGCGCTGGCCGAGGTCAGCCCGAGCGTGGAGTCGAGATTGGCGCGCATCCGTTCGGCATCGACACGCAGGCCGAGCATGATCTCCAGAACACTCTGCAAGGCGCCATGCGACAGGCTGCACAGCTGCGGCAGCAGCAGCCATTCCGCGTGCCAGCCGCCGGCACCCCGCTCGTGCTCCTGCGTCATCGCGGCGAACAGGCCGGCGGCAAGTTGCGGCGTCACCGTGGCTGCCGCGATGGCAACGACGGAATCGACGGGATTGTGCTTATGTGGCATTGCCGAGGAGCCGCCTTTGCCGCTGGCGTGGCCTTCCGCCAGCTCGGCCACCTCGCTCTGCATTTCCAGAACGACGTCACGTGCAATCTTTGCGAGCTGGCCGGTGAGCGTGGCGAGAACGGCGCCGCACTCGGCGATGCGCACTCGATTCGTGTGCCAGCAGATTGCCGCTGGTGCGAGGCCCAACCGGGCGGCGACGTCCCGAACCAGTTCCGATGCCTGCGCGCCGGCAGCGGCAAGCGTGCCCACGGGCCCGCCGAGCTGCAGTGCGAAGTGCGTGGTCGAAATCTCGGTCATCCGTGCAGCGACCTGATCCAGGCCGGCGAGCGCTGCCGCCAGTTTGTAGCCGAGGGTAGTCGGCATGGCCTGCTGCAGCAGGGTACGTGCCAGCATCGGTGTTCGCGCATGAGTGCGGACCAGCGTTGCCATGCTCTCGCGCAGTTGATGCAGATCGTGCCGCACGATCGCGAAGGTTTCGCGCAGTGCCAGCATGGTGGCCGTGTCGATCAGGTCCTGGCTGGTGGCGCCGTAATGCACCCAGGCCGCGGCGTCCGCATCCACGCTGCGAATTCTATCTGTTAACATGCTAACAAACGGAATCGCCGGGTTGCCGGCGCGCCGTACCGTCTCGGGGTCGAGCCGCAGGGGCGAACCGCTGTCCTCGCAGGTGTCGGCAATGATTGCGGCGGCGGCGGCCGGGATCAGGCCCAATTCGCCCTGCGCACGGGCGAGCGCGGCTTCGAACGCCAGCATGTGGGCGAGTTCAGTGGCGGGCTCGAACAGAGCGGCGATGCCGGCGCTGTGGAATTGGGCGTCCAAGGTGAGCACCTGAATTGAGCGTTGCACCGATATTAAATGACCGGGCTGCCGGTCGGCATCGTCCGCGGGGTCTGCACGCCACGACGATGGCCGCTCGTGCGCCGCTACCGTATAACAACCGTGCTCGAATCTCACCCCGCCGTCCCGACAAGGCTGCGACCTGCGGGTTCGGCGTCGGTCATTGAACGTCAGCGCACCCCAGATCATGACCCTTCAGGCAATGGCATCATCGAAAGCTCCGGGTGGCCGATTCGTCCCGCTCGCCGCCGCCATTGCGCAGAACGTGCGCGACGGCGACACCGTTGCGATGGAAGGCTTCACGCACCTGATTCCGTTCGCCGCCGGTCATGAAGTCATCCGGCAACGGCGACGGCATCTGACGCTGATCCGCATGACGCCGGACCTGATCTACGACCAGCTGATCGGCATGGGCTGCGCCGACAAGCTGGTGTTCTCGTGGGGCGGCAATCCAGGGGTGGGCTCGCTGCATCGGCTGCGCGATGCGGTCGAGAACGGCTGGCCGGGGCCGTTGATGCTGGAAGAGCATTCGCACGCCGCGCTTGCGAATGCTTATGAAGCCGGCGCTGCAGGACTGCCATGCGCGATCTTCCGCGGTTACCAGGGTGCGGAACTGAAACGGGTCAACCCGAACATCCGTTCCGTGCAATGTCCTTTCACGGGCGAGGTGCTGGCAGCGGTGCCGGCGATCCGGCCCGACGTCGCCATCATTCATGCGCAGAAGGCGGATCGCGAAGGCAACGTGCTGCTCGAAGGCATCGTGGGCGTACAGAAGGAGGCGGTACTGGCCGCGCAGCGTGCCGTGGTCACGGTCGAGGAGCTGGTCGATGATTTCGGCGCTCGCTCGCCGAACGCGGTCATTCTTCCGTCATGGACGATTTCCGCTATTGCTCACGTTCCGGGCGGCGCGCATCCGTCCTACACGCACGGCTACTCGAAGCGCGACAACGGCTTCTACATTGCCTGGGACCAGATTGCGCGCGAGCGCGAGACCTTTCTCGCCTGGATGCGGGGCAACGTGCTGGGTGCCTCCGGGGAGGTGTCCGCATGAGCGTCTCGCTGAATTTCACGCCGACCGAGATCATGACCATCGCCGCGGCGCGGACGCTGCGGAACGAGGATGTCTGTTTCGTCGGCATCGGCGCACCTTCAGCCGCATGCAATCTGGCGCGGCTCACGCATGCGCCGAACATCACGCTCATCTACGAGTCAGGCACCATCGCCACGCGTCCGAATGTGCTGCCGCTGTCCATCGGCGATGGCGAGCTGTGCGAGACGGCGCTGACCACCTGCTCGGTGCCGGAGATGTTTCGCTACTGGTTGCAGGGCGGGCGTGTCACGGTCGGCTTCCTCGGCGGCGCACAGATCGATCGCTATGCCAACCTCAATACCACGGTCGTCGGCTCTTACGAAAAACCGTCGGTGCGATTGCCGGGCGGTGGCGGTGCTCCCGAGATCGCGACGCATTGCGGCGAGATCTACATCATCATGGCGCAGAGCAAGCGTTCCTTCGTCGAGCGGCTGGATTTCGTGACCTCACTGGGTCACGGCGAAGGCGGCGATCATCGCGCACGACTGGGTGTGAAAACCAAAGGGCCGACGCGCCTGATGACGGATCTGTGCATCTTCGAGCCCGATCCGGTCACCCGCGAAATGAGCGTGGTGTCGATCCATCCCGGGGTCGGCCGCGCCGAGATTGACGCCAGCACCGGCTGGCCTGTGAAGTACGCGGCCGAAGTGGTCGAAACACCGCCACCGACAGCGCTCGAGCTGGAAGTCTTGCGCGATCTACATACACGCACCCGCCGCGCTCACGAAGAGTCCTGAGCCAGTCGCCGCACTGTGTAGTAAAGAGATCATGAAGCTCACACATCCCTATCCGCGCGAATCGTTGCAGTTCGATCCGCCGTACCTGCATCCCGCTTACGTTTCGACGCAGACGCGTGCGCCGCGTCAGCCGCTGATCGTGATTCCGCAAACACTGTCGGAGCTGACCGGCCCGGCGTTCGGCCACGCCGAAGTGAAGTCGGGCGATGCGGACCTGACGGCGCAGGGCGAAGGCGCGCCGCTGGGCGAGCGCATCATCGTTCACGGCCGGGTGCTGGACGAGCGTGGCCGGCCGGTGCCGGACTCGCTGATCGAGATCTGGCAGGCCAACGCCGCCGGCCGCTATCACCACGTCAACGATCGGCACGATGCGCCGCTCGACCCGAATTTCTTCGGCGCCGGCCGCTGCGTCACCGACCGCGAGGGGCGCTATCGATTCGTGACCATTCGCCCCGGCGCCTATCCCTGGGGCAATCACCCGAACGCCTGGCGTCCGGCGCACATTCACCTGTCGTTGTTCGGGCCATGCTTCCTGACGCGGCTGGTGACGCAGATGTACTTTCCCGGCGATCCGCTGTTCCCGTTCGATCCGATCTTCAACGCCGTGCCTGATGCGCGAGCGCGTGAACGCCTGGTCGCGAAATTCGATCTGGAGGCGACGCGCCCAGACTGGGCGCTGGGCTTTCAGTTCGACATCGTGTTGCGCGGCTCGCATGCGACGCCGCTGGAAACGGAGCACGCGCCATGAGCACTTTGAACCAGAACGGTACGCCAGCCGGCGTCACGCCCTCGCAGACCGTCGGGCCGTACTTCAAGATCGGCCTGATCGACGAGCGCTGGACGCGGATGATTCCGCCGGGGGAGGGGTCGCTCATCACGGTGGCCGGCACCGTGCTCGACGCCGACGGCAAGCCGGTGCCGGATGCGATGCTCGAAATCTGGCAGCCGGATCGCCCGGCGTTCGGCCGTTTCGGCACCGACCGGGTCGACGGCAGCTTCATTTTCCAGACGCTGCTACCGGTCGGCCTGCAGCAGCCGGACGGCGCCACGCACGCAGGCCATCTGAACGTCAGCGTGTTCGCTCGCGGGCTGCTGAAGCGGCTGCACACCCGCATTTATTTCGAGGGCGATGCGTTGAACGCCAGCGATCCCGTGCTGGCTCTGGTGCCGGAGGCGCGTCGCGCCACCTTGATGGCTCGACCGGTGAACGGCGTGGAGCGACGGTTCTCGTTCGACGTGCGTCTTTGCGGGCCGGGGGAAACGGTGTTCTTCGACTGCTGAGCCGGCGCGCCAACCTCGGTTTTACAGGCCCATTGCCAGGCTTGCGGCGGTGTTCCTCCCGTTCTTGCCTTGACACCGCCGGGGACGGTCAAGACAATGCCCGCCCCTGCTGTGGCCCGGGCCACCCCCGGCGGTCTCGAAGACCTCATGGGGACAGGAAAAAGGCTAGGTAGCTCAGCTGGTTAGAGCGTGGCACTCATAATGCCGAGGTCGTGGGTTCGAGTCCCACCCTAGCCACCATTTTTCCTGCGCCGGACCTCTTCAAGATTCTCGTTCCCTGCCAGGCCTGGCCATTGTTCTCGATTATTCGCTGCTCAGCGCCGAACGGCAGGCCGATCGGTCTGCGTGGACGATGCGCGCGAACGCTTCGACGTTCGGAAAGCTGCTCACTGCAGGAATTGTCGCGGCCGGCGCATAGCTGAAGAAAGGCTCTTGTTGGAGAGAGCTAAAGAGCACGTCCGAAGCTATCCGTGGTGAGGGTTCGCCTTGGACCCACGAAGGTGTGTTGTGCCAGGGCAACAAGATTACCCGCACGGCGTGAACCCAACTGTCTGGCCTTCTTTTCCTGCGGCTCGGTCGTCGTCGATTCTTGTAAAAAATTGTATTGCCTGTAATTAAATGCAAATTTAATGGCAAATGAGATCCATTAACATTTAAAGTACTGCCGCCAGTGCCGATCCGCCGACCTGAGGGTGGTTTCTCAGAAACCACAGCAATCCCCCGCGAGAGGTGCCTGGCAACCCCAACAACCGGTTTGCTCGAGGAGTGTCTGGAAAGTGTCCAACGATTCCGTTTTCGCGTGGGAGAACTCACCGTCACGCAGCCTGCTGGCATCTGCCATTGGAATGGCCATCGCTGCCGCGTTGCCGCTCAGCCGAGTGGATGCCGCTGAATCGACCACCCCGCAGCGCCAGCTCGGCAAGATCTCGGTGAATGCGGATGAGGAGGAGGCTGGCTACAAGTCCGACGCCGCCGAGTCGCCCAAGTACACCGCG
>DATMEZ010000230.1:0-3586 GCA_035556415.1 Povalibacter sp. | reverse complement strand
GGCAAGCAGCGCAGGCGAGTATGCAAGATAGTGTTCATATCCAATATTGAGTCTGTCCGCGCTTTGGCGTCCAGCGCGGAAGGGTGCGCAAGGCAGGCAAAGACCGGTGCTCGATGAAGGTAAAAAAGCGGCCGTTCTCCGGGCCCCGGAGCCATCAGGATGTGGACCAGGCCGTGCCTGTAGCCTGGAAAGGGACCGGACGATGCTGCACTGGGGTTACCGACTCCCTGGAGCAGGCGTATTCGCGCACCGCTCGCCAGCCGGCCCGTAGGGTCCCCGCGCCAAGCCCATGCACTGAATCCGCCGGTTTTGCGGGCCTGGCGCTCGGCTCGAGTACTCCCATTAGGTAGCCTAATGTGGGCGAACCGGCCACATCGACGCCTGGCGGGTGACGCACGGCCAAAAAGGGCCTCCCCGCCCGGATGCAGACTCCGGACGTGATCTGACCCCCTCCCGGCAGCCGCCGCCACCTCTCTCGGGTATACTCCGCCGCCCCGCGGGAGCCTGCGCCTCCGCGGACGAGGTTTTTGGGAGCCTCGGGAGCGGCTGAACAGGGAAGGGCGGGCTGAGCAGGTCCGTTTACGCGAAAGTGGCGGAACTGGTAGACGCGCTGGATTTAGGTTCCAGTGGGTAACCCCGTGAGGGTTCGAGTCCCTCCTTTCGCACCATGCTGAACTTATAGGGCTAACAGGCTGATCACGGCCCCGGGCGTTGTCCGGGTCAACAGAGGTTCTTGATCAATGCAGGTTTCGGTAGAGACAACCGGCGCGCTGGAGCGCCGCATGGAAATCCAGGTTCCGGCCGAGCGCGTCGAGAAGGCCATCGATGAGCGCCTGAAGTCGCTGAGTCGCACCGTACGCCTGAAAGGCTTCCGCCCGGGCAAGGTGCCGGTGAACGTGGTGCGTCAGCAGTTCGGCGCGCAGGTGCGGCAGGAGGTGCTGGGCGACGTCGTGCAGTCGACCTTCGCCGAAGCGGTGACGCAGGAGAAGCTGGTGCCGACCGGCGGCCCGCGCATCGAGCCGATCAGCACCGAGCGTGGCTCGGACCTGAAGTATCGCGCCGTGTTCGAGATCTTCCCGGAGATCCAGCTGAAGGGCATCGAGGGCATGGAGCTGGAGCGTGCGTCGGCCGACGTCACGACCGCCGATGTCGATGCCATGATCGAGAACCTGCGCAAGCAGCGTCCGACCTTCGTTGCGGCGGATCGCCCGGCGCGTGACACCGATCGTGTCACGGTCGATTTCGAAGGCTCGATCGACGGTGTGCCGTTCGATGGCGGCAAGGGTGAGAACGTTCCGGTGGTGCTCGGCGCCGGCCGCATGCTGCCGGACTTCGAAGCCGGCCTGAAAGACATGAGCGCCGGCGAACAGAAAACCATCGAGCTGACCTTCCCGGAGAACTACGGCGCTGCCGCGCTTGCCGGCAAGAAGGCGCAGTTCGCACTCAAGGTGCACAGCGTCGAAGAGCAGCAGTTGCCGGAGCTGGACGAAGAGTTCTGCAAGTCGTACGGCGTGGACGAAGGCGGCATCGAGCGCCTGCGTCAGGAAGTCGAAGAGAACATGCGCCGCGAGCTCGGCGATGCCATTCGCGCCCGTTTGAAGAAGCAGGTGATGGATGCACTGCTCGCCGCCAATCCGGTCGAGCTGCCGAAGACGCTGGTCGACGGCCAGGTGCGCGAGCTGCAGATCGATGCCGGCCGCCGCATGGGCGCGCAGGATGCTTCGCAGCTGCCGCCGGCGGAAGGTTTCGTGGATACGGCGCAGCGCCGCGTGGCGTTGAGTCTGCTCATCAACGAAGTGATCAAGACGGCGGACCTCACCGTCGATCACGCCAAGGTGCAGCAGCGCTTCGAGGAGCTGGCCCAGCAGTTCCCGGATGCCAATCAGGCGCTGCAGACCTATCGCAGCAACCCGCAGATCCGGCGTCAGATGGAGGCCGGCGTGCTGGAGGATCAGGTGGTCGACTGGCTGGTCGAACGCGCCAAGGTCACCGACAAGCCGTCCACTTTCAAGGAATTGATGAATTTCGGCGCATAGTGTCTGGCGGCCGCCGGGCGGGCTGTACAGCAGCCCGCTTTGCTGCAAACTAGGCCCGACAGTCACCGTTGGTTGACGCCAGTGCCCTCGAGTCCCATGAGCGTGAGAAATTCTGCCGTTATGAATCTGGTCCCCATGGTCGTCGAGCAGACCGCTCGCGGCGAGCGCGCTTACGACATCTACTCACGCCTGCTCAAGGAACGGCTGATTTTCATCGTCGGTCCTATCGAGGATTACATGGCGAACCTGGTGGTCGCCCAGCTGCTGTTCCTGGAAGCTGAGAATCCGGAGAAGGACATTTCCCTGTACATCAACTCGCCGGGCGGCTCGGTGAGCGCCGGCTTGTCGATCTACGACACCATGCAGTTCATCAAGGCAGACGTCAGCACCATGTGCGTGGGCCAGGCGGCCAGCATGGGCGCGGTGCTGCTGGCCGGTGGCACCAAGGGCAAGCGCTTCTGCCTGCCGCATTCGCGGGTCATGATCCACCAGCCGCTGGCCGGCTTTCAGGGTCAGGCCTCGGACATCGACATCCACGCCCGCGAGGTGCTGGAGACCCGTGAGCGCCTGAACCGGATCCTGTCGAAGCACAGCGGCCAGAGCATCGAGAAGATCGCCAAGGACACCGATCGTGACAACTTCATGGGTGGCGAGGCGGCGCAGGCCTACGGGCTGATCGACCGGGTGCTGGAACGGCGCGCGGACGTCGCTGTTCCCCAGGCTAAGTGACTCAATTCACAGCTTATTTATCCATTTCGCGCGGGGTGTTCCCAGCCAGGGCAGGGCGTCTTTGCGCCCTGATGGCGGCGCGTGCTATATAGCCCGGCATCGCTTTGCGAGGCTTGAAAAGCGGTGTTGAAGTGCTCATTTGGCCTTCTTGCAGGCCTCAAGATTGGGTGACGCATGTCTGATGACTCACGCGGAAAACACGACGACGGCAAACTCCTTTATTGCTCCTTCTGCGGCAAGAGCCAGCATGAAGTGCGCAAGCTCATTGCCGGCCCGTCGGTGTTCGTCTGCGATGAATGCGTGGAGCTGTGCAACGACATCATCCGTGAGGAGCTGGAGGAGCGCGCCGAACGTACTCGCGACAAGCTGCCGCGCCCGCACGAGATCAAGAAGGTCCTGGACGAATACGTCATCGGCCAGCCGCGCGCCAAGAAGGTTCTGTCGGTAGCGGTTTACAACCACTACAAGCGCTTGCAGACCAAGACCTCCGAAGCGCGTTCCAAGGACGAAGTCGAGCTCGCCAAGAGCAACATCCTGCTGATCGGCCCCACCGGCTGCGGCAAGACGCTGCTTGCCGAAACGCTGGCGCGCCTGCTCAACGTGCCGTTCACGATCGCCGATGCCACCACGCTGACCGAGGCGGGTTACGTCGGCGAGGACGTCGAGAACATCATTCAGAAGCTGCTGCAGAAGTGCGACTACGATGTGGAGAAGGCCCAGACGGGCATCGTCTACATCGACGAGATCGACAAGATCTCGCGCAAGTCGGACAACCCGTCGATCACCCGCGACGTGTCGGGCGAGGGCGTGCAGCAGGCGCT
>DATMEZ010000229.1:0-28784 GCA_035556415.1 Povalibacter sp. | reverse complement strand
GCGATGGCCTGCAGGCCGAAGCCCAGGCCGATGCCGATGGCGCCGGTGAGCACCGTGAGCGTGGTCAGGTCCAGGCCGGCCGCGTTCAAGCCGAGCAGGATCGACAGGCCCACCAGGAAGGCCTGCGCGAATTTGGCGATGCCGATGCGCATGCTGAGCGCCAGGCCCTGCATGGTCATCAACCGCTGCTCCAGCCAGCGCGCCAGCCACACCGCGAGCAGGATGAACGTGCCGACGGTGAACAGCAGCTTGAGTACGTACCAGACGGTGACGTTGGTCTTGCCGGCCTTGATGCCGACGCTGTCCAGCGCCTGCACCAATGGCTCGGACCAGCCCAGCACGTGCAGCGCAAACACCGACCAGATGATCAGGGTGATGGTATTGCCCCAGCCCTTGGTGCGGTTGCCGACCGACAGGCGTGCCAGGTACACGCACACGCGGATGATCAGCATCAGTCCCGCCAGCGTGATCGCCAGGTCCACCAGACGGCTCGGGGCTTTGATTGCGTGCAGCACACCCCCGAGCGCGGCGATGATCACCAGCGCGGCAAGATGCGGGGTTGCGATCAGCAGCGCCTCGGCGGTGCGGGCCCGAAAACCACTACTGGCGAGCGTGGTCTTGGCGCGATCGGTGCCGCGCACCTGCTGGCCGAACCACCATGCGAACAGGACCGCGATGGCGATGGCACCGAGTTGCAGCAATGCGCTTGGAGCAAGCAGCGCCTGGATCTGGCGGCTTACGTTGTGCAGCAATTCCGGCATTGGCGGGCAGGGTTCTTCTTAGGCGTTGAGGTCCGGAATCAATTCGCTTTCCAGCCGGGCGATCTGATCCTTGAGCAGCAGCTTGCGTTTCTTCAACCGCCGCAGCTGCACTTCGTTCACGTACAGGTCGAGCTGCAGCCGGTTGATCACATCGTCCAGGTCGCGATGTTCGATGCGCAGGTCCCGCAGCCGCTCCAGGCGCCGGAACGTCTCGGTCTCGACATTGTTTTCCGATTCGCTCATCGCGGCAGACACTTCATACAAAACCGCCACACTATAACGCGTTGTGTGCGTAGCGAGGATGCGGAACCTCAATGCCGACCGTCACTGCGGTCTTCGCGGGGTTCGCGCGGCGGATGGTTGGGCGGGCGGTGGCTGGCCCGCCACTGCTCCAGGTCGAGCACGTTGGAGTCGGCCTGGCGCGGTTCGTCGGCGGATGCCGACGGTTTCTGGAGGATCCGGGGTCCGGGCTGCGCGCCCGATTGCGCCGGCGCATAGCCCACCGATTCGATGCGATGCGCAACCAGCACCACGAAGCCCTGCAGGCGCTCGATGCTGTTGGCCGTGTAATCGAACACATAGGTACGACGCAGCGCCAACCCACTGCCGGGGTTGCGGACCAGCCCGATACGGGCAAAGGCCACGGTGCCGTCGAGAAACTGCAGGCTGAGGCGTTCGCAGGCCTCGATCGCCGCCGCATTGGCGCGCTCGCGTGCGCCCAGGCTGTCCTGCCAGAACCAGGCAACGGCGGCGGCGAGAATGATTAAAGCCAGGGCGCTCCAGCTCAGCAACATCGACTCGACTCTCGATCGGCACGGACGGTGGCCGCGGGCGACGGCCTGTAGCCGCTATGATACGGCTTCCCATGAATTCGGCACCCCGCTCCTTACCCTTAGTCCAATCCCTGCGCCCGCGCTGGGATTGCATCGATCATGTCCTGCTGGACATGGACGGCACGCTGCTCGATCTGCGATTTGACAATTATTTCTGGCGGGAGCTGGTGCCGCAGCGTTTTGCGGCCCGTCGCGGGCTGACACTTGAGGCGGCGCGGCAAGAGCTGACGCCGCGATTTGCGGCCCGCCAGGGCACGCTCGACTGGTACTGCACGGATTTCTGGACGCGCGAGCTGGACCTGGACATCGCCGCGCTGAAGCGTGAAGTGCGCGAACAGGTGTGTTTTCTGCCCGGTGCCGAGCGGTTTCTTGCGCAGTTGCGCCGCCGTGCAGTGCAGGTGGTCCTGCTGACCAACGCGCACGCCGACAGTCTGAACGTGAAGGCCGGGCAGACCAACCTGACCCGGTATTTCGACGCCGTGATCAGCTCGCACCAGTACGGAGCGCCGAAGGAGACGCCGCAGTTCTGGTCGCAGGCGCAGCAACAGCTGCAATTCGACGCTGCCCGGAGCCTGTTCGTGGACGACAGCCTGGCTGTGCTGCGCTCGGCGCGGCAGCACGGAATTGCGCAGATTTTCGCGATCTCGAAACCGGACTCGACGCAGGACCAGCGGCAGATCGCGGAATTTCCTTCGGTTTCCGCGATCGTCGACTTGCTGGACTGAGCCCGGTTTTACGTAGGTTCTATTCGCCCGACGGCGGCGGGGTGCCGGGGTTCGCTTCGGTCGGTTTGCGGCCGCGGCGGCGACGCCGACGGCGTTTCAGTGCATCACCGCCCGAAGCCGTGCCTGCGGCATCGGCGTTCTGGGTTGCTGCCGGTGCTGCTGCTTCGGGTGCAGCCGGCGGGGTACTGCCTGCGGGTTGCGCATGCGAATGTCCCGAGGCGTGCCCGGGTTTGGCGCCGCGCGGCGGCCTCTGCCTGCCGCCGTTGCCGCGGCCCTGCCGACTGCCACCGCCGCCTCGGCCGCGCCCGTGGTCTTCACCGGAACGATGTCGTGGACGACGCTCCGGCAGGGTGATCTCCGGCAGCAGATCCGTCGGCACCGCAGCGACCGGCAGCTTGCGATCGATGTAGGCCTCGATGTCGGGCAGCGAGATCACGTATTCCTCGCAGCCGAAGCTGATCGCGTCGCCCTCGGCGCCGGCGCGCGCCGTTCGGCCGATACGGTGCACGTAATCTTCCGGGTCCTGCGGCAGGTCGTAGTTGAAGACGTGGCTGACGTCTGGGATGTGCAGGCCGCGCGAGGCCACGTCGGTGCCGATCAGCACCGACAGCGTGCCTTCGTGGAAATCGCGCAGCATGCGCAGCCGCTTGCGCTGCGGTACGTCGCCCGAGATGGCCTCGGCATTGATGTCGTTGGCCTGCAGCAGCCGCTCGATCTCCTCGGCGGCGCGCCGGGTGTTGACGAAGATCATGCTGCGTCGCGGATCCATCTGCTTGATCAGGCCCACCAGCAGCCGCGGCTTTTCGTCGTTGGACGGGTAGTAGATCACCTGACGCACCCGGTCGACCGTCATCTTGTCCGGCTCGATCCGCACCAGCTGCGGATCGTTCATGTGCTCATAGGCCAGTTCCAGCACGCGCTGCGACAGCGTCGCCGAGAACAGCAGGTTCAGGCGCTGGTCGGGTGCCGGCAGGCGCCGCAGGATCCAGCGGATGTCGCTGATGAAGCCCAGGTCGAACATGCGGTCGGCTTCGTCCAGCACCAGCACTTGAATCGAGCGCAGGTCGATCACATGTTGCTTGGCGAAATCGATGATGCGTCCGGGCGTGCCCATCAGGACGTCGACGCCCTGCTCCAGGTGGGTCTTCTGCTTTTCGTAGTCGACGCCGCCGAAGGCCAGCCCGAGCCGCAGACCGGTATGCGAACCGAGTGTTTCTGCGTCACGGTGGATCTGCACCGCCAGTTCCCGCGTTGGGGCAATGACCAGCGCGCGTGGCGCGTTGAGATTTCTCGTTGGTGGCACCGGCTCGCGGATCAGCCGCGCGAACAGCGCGACCAGGAATGCTGCGGTTTTGCCGGTGCCGGTCTGCGCCTGACCGGCGACATCCATTCCGGCGAGCGCCTGCGGCAAAGTCTGCGCCTGGATGGGCGTGCAGCGTTCGAAGGAAGCGTCGGCCAGTCCTTTTTGCAGCGTTTCCGGTAGATGCAGACTGGAAAATGACAGTTCAGTGAGGTGTGAGTCAGCCATTAGTTGCTTTGGATGGTCCTGAAGGTGAAGGCGCGTGTTGGTGCGCGCGTGAGGCGATGGATGATTGGCATGAGCCAGGCCGGTTCGAGGCTTGCAAATTGAAATCGGTGCGGTTTAAATAAGGCCCAACGCAGCGGACTCATCCGCGCCCGCCCCGACCGGAATACCGGCACCAGCCAAAGCTCCTCGTGAATAAGACCCCCGGCGGGGTTGATTCGCCAAATACGTCGCTGATATCGAGCACGAGCACTGCGCAGTTACAAGTTTTCACGGAGGCTTAATCGCCGTCATTGTGCCCGACCGAGCACGCTCAAGTCACTAAATACGGTCATTTCCCGCCTCGAAGTGCGATTTCGCCCTTAAAAGTCCCAGCCGATTTCGACCAACCGCATCCATTCCACAAGCCCCTACGCAAGTATCAGGAGAGTTTCTGGTGAGCAGCGACACGATTGTGCACGTCACCGACGCAGGCTTCGAGGAAGCCGTCGTCAAGGCCGGCAAGCCGGTGCTGGTGGATTTCTGGGCGGAATGGTGCGGCCCCTGCAAGATGATCGCGCCCATGCTCGATGAGGTGGCCGAGGAGTTCAAGGACAAGCTCACCATCGCCAAGGTCAACGTCGACGACAACCCCAAAACGCCGCAGCGCTTCAACGTCCGCAGCATCCCCACGCTGATTCTCTTCAAGAACGGCCAGGTCGAAGGACAGATGGTCGGCGCACAGCGCAAGGCAAACCTGACCGCATTTCTGGAAAGCAAACTGTGAGAGGCTATCTCGGCAATCAGGCCCGCAATCGTCCGGGCAACAAGGGCGGCGGTCGGCAGAACCGCGGCGGCAACAACGATGGCAACCGCGAGCGCGGCGGCAATCACCGCCAGCAGCAGCAACACGATGACCTGCCCGTCGACGATTTCGACGCCGATGACGTAGGCATCATTTCCCCATCCGAGCTTGCCGCTTCGCGTCAGTCCATGAATCTGACGCAGCTGAAGTTGAAGCCGGTGCCGGAGCTGGTGGAGATCGCGCAGAAGATGGGCCTGGAGAACCTGGCCCGCTCGCGCAAGCAGGACATCATCTTCTCCATCCTCAAGGCGCACGCGAGAAGCGGCGAGGACATCTACGGCGACGGCGTGCTGGAAATCCTGCAGGACGGCTTCGGCTTCCTGCGTTCCGCCGACAGCTCCTATCTCGCCGGGCCCGACGACATCTACGTCAGCCCCAGCCAGATCCGCCGCTTCAACCTGCGCACCGGCGACTCGATCTCCGGCCTGATCCGTCCGCCGAAGGACGGCGAGCGCTACTTCGCCCTGCTCAAAGTGGGCGAGATCAATTTCGATTCCCCGGAGGGTGCCAAGCACAAGGTTCTGTTCGAGAACCTGACGCCGCTGCATCCGACCAAGCGCTTCAAGCTGGAGCGCGGCAATGGCTCCAGCGAAGACATGACGGCGCGCATCATCGACCTGGTGGCGCCGATCGGCAAAGGCCAGCGCGGTCTCATCATCTCCCCGCCCAAGGCGGGCAAGACGATGCTGCTGCAGAACATCGCCAGCTCCATCACGTCCAACCACCCCGAGGTGTACCTGATCGTGCTGCTCATCGACGAGCGGCCCGAGGAAGTGACGGAGATGACGCGCACCGTGCGCGGCGAAGTGGTGTCGTCGACCTTCGACGAGCCGGCCACGCGCCACGTGCAGGTCGCGGAAATGGTGATCGAGAAGGCCAAACGCCTGGTCGAGCACAAGCGCGACGTGGTGATCCTGCTGGATTCGATCACGCGTCTGGCTCGTGCCTACAACACCGTGGTGCCCAGCTCGGGCAAGGTGCTGACCGGCGGTGTCGATGCGAACGCACTGCAGCGTCCGAAGCGCTTCTTCGGCGCCGCGCGCAACATCGAGGAAGGTGGGTCGCTGACCATTCTCGCCACTGCGCTGATCGATACCGGCTCGCGCATGGACGACGTGATCTACGAAGAGTTCAAGGGCACCGGCAACTCGGAAATCCATCTCGACCGCCGCGTTTCCGAGAAGCGCGTCTTCCCGGCAGTGAACATCAATCGCTCCGGCACGCGCCGCGAGGAGTTGATCACTTCGCAGGAAGAGCTGCAGAAGATCTGGATCCTGCGCAAGCTCCTGCACCCGATGGACGAACTGGCGGCGATCGAGTTCCTGATCGACAAGATGAAGGACACGAAGACCAATTCCGAGTTCTTCGACGCAATGAAGCGCTGATCCTGAGCGCTTCGGCTCGGTATCCCTTGCGATGCCGGGCCGCCCTGATCGGGTGGCCGCTTCAGGTTTTTGCTCCAGCGTACTTCCGCGGATGGATTGCCACTTGCGGCAATCCGGCGGCCATCCCTGTTCGGGCGCCGCGGCCATGTAACACCGCGGTGCGGCGGAAATTTCCCCGGTGGCGGCGCGGCGCGACTGCCAACCGCATCACATATTTGCCGCCGTCCCGCAGGCGCTCATCGGCTCCTCCCCTAAGCCTGAGATAGGGTTCTCGGATCCTGCCCATCCGGGTCGTTAACGTAACGACCGTTCAGGCTTGGGTCATTTCTCTCTTTATGTCCGATTCGCGCGCGGATTCTCCCACGCTGCGCTTGCGCAGGCTGGATGCATCGGCGGATGAGCTCGGTGAGCTCATGCGCGAGGGGAGGATTGCGACCCTGTTTCAGCCCATCGTCGACCCGCGCTCGCGCGGCGTCTGCGGTTTCGAGGCCTTGGCGCGTGGTCCTTCGGACAGCTGGTTGCATTCGCCGCAGAATCTATTCGAAGCCGCGCGGCGTAACGGCATGAAGCTCGAACTCGATCTTCTCTGCATCCAGAACGCCTTCAAGCGTTTTACCGCCGCGCGCGTCGCCGGTCAGCTGTTCGTGAACGTTTCTCCCGACAGCATCTACGAATCTCCGAATTTCGCAGCGCGCTTCCTCGAATGCGCGCGTATCGAGGGAATGGAGCCGACGCATTGCGTCATCGAGCTCACCGAGGACAGCCTGCTGGATGACTATGCGCGGCTGCGTTCCACGCTGCAGCTGTTGCGTGAGGCGGGTTGCTCGATCGCGATTGACGATCTCGGCGCAGGCTCTTCGGGCCTGCGCACCTGGTCGGAGCTGAAGCCGGATTTCGTGAAGATCGATCGTTACTTCGTCAGCGGCATCGACGCCGACAGCACCAAGCGCGAATTCGTGCGTTCCATGCTCGACATGGGGCGGGCGATGGGCTGTCGCGTGATCGCCGAAGGCGTGGAGACCGAGCGCGAGTGCCGCGAGTTGGTCGATCTGGGGTTGGATCGGCTCCAAGGTCATCTCTTCGGGCGTCCGAGTGCGACGCCGATGGCTGAGCTGCAGCAGATCGAATCACTGGATCGCTCCGTCGTGCTGAACAATGCGCTGTGTGCCGACCACATTGCGGTGTACGTGCCGCCGGTGTCGCCGGACATGCGCATCACCGACGTTGCCGATCTGTTCCATCAGTCGCCCGATACGCTGACGTTTGCCGTGGTTCGCGACGGTCGCCCGATCGGTGTGGTTCGCCGCGGCGATCTGTTCGCGATGCTGGCGAAGCCGCTGCATCCGGAGATCTACAACAAGAAGCCGGTGTCCGCGGTGATGGAATCGCCGACGCTGCTGATCGACGGCCAGCTGCGACTGGAGCAGGTCAGCCGGTTGGTCACGCAGAAGGGCAAGCTGCGGCTCACCGAGGAATTCGTGATCACCCGCGACGGGCTGTATCACGGCCTGGGGCAGACCATCGATCTGCTGCGGCTCATCACCGAGCAGCAGCTGCAAGCGGCGAAGCACTCGAATCCGCTGACGCTGCTGCCGGGCAACGGTGCGGTGCGCAGTTGCATCGACCGGCTGATCGAGTCGAAGCGGCGTTTCGTGGTTGCCTACTTCGACCTGGATGCTTTCAAGCCTTACAACGATGTCTTCGGCTACGCGCAGGGCGACCAAGTGATCCTGCACCTGGCCGGACTGCTCAAGAGTGCGCTCTCGGCGCGGCTGGATTTCGTGGGCCACGTCGGCGGCGACGATTTCGTGGTGGTGTTGCGCAGCGCCGATTGGCGCGAGCGCATCACGAAAGTGCTCGAGCAGTTCTCGGCGACCGTTGCGGGTTTCTATTCACCGGAGCGCGCCGCGGCCGGCTATATCACGAACTCGGATCGCAGCGGTGTCGTGCGCAATTTCCCGCTGCTGACGCTTTCTGTCGCGGCGCTGGACTCTAATACCGACGGCGCGACCAGCGGGGATGCCATCGCGCATCTGCTGGCGCACGTGAAGAAGATTGCCAAGCAGCGCGAAGGCAACAGCTTCGTGTTGCGCAGCGGCGAGAGAGTGGTGGACTTGTTGTCGTCGAATCGGCCGCTGCAGCTCACGGCGGAGTCGGAGCTGTTGTCGCTGGCGGAGCAGATGGTCGGGTAAGACGGGGCTCGGAGTCGTGCGTCCTGGATGGGCATCGTCGCGGACCTCACCCGCGCTGTCGCGCGGCCTCTGCCTGCAGGGAGAGGCGAGGAATCGTGAAGATTCCTTGGAGTGAAAGCGGACCTTCTGAGAGGAAGATACGATGGCGCAGTCCTAACGTCCCAGCCTGTACAGCAACACGCCCAGACGCTGCGCCTGTGTTTGCAACGTGCGCAGATCCGCAAACTCATCCGGCGTATGCGAGCCGCCGCCGAGCAGGCCGAGGCCGTCGATGGCCATTTCCACGTGGTCGGCTGCGAATGAAACGTCGGCTGCGCCGGCGCGGCGGGGATTCACGGAGGTCACGGGGCCGAAGCCCAGGTCGCGACTGACCGCATCGTACAAGCCAAGCAGGCGCTGGTTGCCTTCGGTCGGGGACATCGGCGGATAGCTTTCGTCGAACGTGATCTCCGCCTGGGTCTGCGGCAGATGTGCGGCGACGATCTTGCGCATGCGCTCCTGCGTCTGTTCGATCTGCTGCTTGCTGATCGCGCGCAGATCGCCGGAGGCGATGGCGACCGGAGCGACGATGTTGTCCTTGCCGGATGCCTTGGCCTGCAAGGGCTCGGGGACGTATTCGACCTGGGTGCTGCCGACGACCAGGCCGGGATTGAACGTCAGATATTCTTCGCCGCGCAGCTCGTCGTAGAAGCCGTTCAGGATGCGCGACAGCTCGTAGATCGCGCCAGCGCCGACTTCGTCGGTGAAGATCTGCGAGGAGTGCGAACTCTTGGCGCTGACCTTGATCTGCCAGCGACCGGAGCTGCGGCGAGCCGTGACGGCGGTCGAAGGATCGTCGGCTGCGTTCTCCAGGCCGATGGCGATGTCGGCGGCTTTCGCAGCCTCGATCAGCGTTTCACGCGCGAGGGCGAGCGGCGCACCGGAGTCTTCCTCGTCGCCGTGCAGGACCACGGTGATGTTCAGGTCATCGAGCGCATTGACCTTCTTCAAGGCGCCGAGCGCGGTCAATGCGACCACGATGCCGCCTTTCATGTCGGCGGTGCCCGGACCGCGCAACGTGTTGGCGTCGACACGTTCGGAGTGCTGAAACGGACTGCTGGGCTCGAACACCGTGTCGAGGTGGCCGATCAGCAGGATGTGCTTGCCCTTGCCCTTGCGCTCGGCCACCAGGTGGCCGGCGCGGCCGAACGGCTTGCCGTCGACCCAGTGGGTCTTGAAGCCGAGCGCCTCGAACTGCGGCGCGAATATTTCGCCGACCTGGCGCACGCCGGCGAAATTCATGGTGCCGCTGTTGATGTTGACCGTTTTCTCCAGCAGCGCCACGGCCGGCTCCTGCTGCGATTTCACGTAGGCGACGATGGCTTTCTCGGCCCTGTCGGGCGTTTTCGCCAGGGCGGGGCCCGCAAACGACACCGATGTCAGGATTGCGATGAGCCACAAGCGCGGGGACTGGATGTGTCGCATGGTGGAATTTCACCTTTTAGATGATAGGCCGCATGATACGCGACAGCCCCGCCCGCGCTGTAGCCGCAGGTCCTGGGAAGCGCCGCCCAGGCTGCTGCCAAGTTTGAAATCCAGGCCGCTCGAAGCCTCGAGGGCCGCTCGCCGGTGCAGAGATTCCCTGGATGACCCAGCCTTCCGACTCCGAACGCGAAACAGCACCCACCGACGACGTCACCGCCGAAGGCGAGGCGTATCCGTCGCGGCCGCGGCGTCTGCGGTTCGTCGAGACGCCGGCGCCGCAGCCGGGCAAGACGGTGCCGCTGGCGCCCGGTGTCGACTGGGGGCGGGTGCCGTTGCCCATCGACCTGAATCACATCAACGTGTGGCTGATCGACACCGGCGACGGTTGCGTGCTGGTCGATACCGGCATGGCCTCGGAGATCGTCAAGGACGCCTGGCTGCTCATCGACGAAGAAGTGCTGTCGCAGAAGCCGCTGCGCGCCATCTTCATCACGCACATCCATCCGGACCACATCGGCCTGGCGAGCTGGTTGCAACAGCGCTTCGCGGTGCCGGTGCTCATGTCGAAACGGACGCACGAGCAGGCGCAGCTGCTGCTCGGCGGCAAGGTCACTTCCGCCAACGATGAGGCCGAGATCTTCTTCCGAAGCAACGGAGTTGCCGATCTGTCGACGGTGAGGGGCATGTTCTCACCCGCCCGGTTTGCGCGGCTCGCCAGCGGTCTACCCGAAGTGGCGCGTCACGTTACCGACGAGGAAGTGTTGCAGTGGGGCGAGAACGGCTGGGTGGCGCTGGAAACCAATGGCCACGCCGAAGGTCATCTGTGCCTGTTCAATGCGCGGCATGAATTGCTCATCAGCGGCGATCAGGTATTGCCGACCATTTCCTCCAACATCAGTTTCACCTGGCGCGGCTCGGACCCCAATCCGCTGCAATCCTTCCTTACCTCGCTGCAGCGCTTGCGCGATCTGCCCGCCGACACGTTGGTGTTGCCGTCGCACGGTTTGCCGTTTCGTGGCCTGCACCAGCGCGTCGATGATTTGATGCAACATCACGAGGAGCAGCTGGACAAGCTCGCGAACGCCTGCGTATCGCCGAAGACGGCTGCCGAGATTTTTCCGGTCATGTTTCGCCGCGAGCTCAAGGGAATGCACTTGTATCTGGCGTTGGGAGAAGCGCTGGCGCACCTGGAGTATCTGGTCCACGCCGGCCGGGTCGAGCGCGCCAAGGATGCTGACGGCATCAATCGTTACGTGCGGGTGTGAGGCGGGCCGTTGCCTGCTTCGACTAAGGGTCTCGTTACAGCAGCGTTGCCGCCAGCCGCCCGACCGTCTTGATTGCGCCTTCGAAACGGCTGTCCGGATGGCCGTAGTTGAGGCGGATGAAATGCGTGAAGCCGCGATCGACGGAGAACAGCTGGCCAGGAGCCAGGCTGATCTGATGCGACAGCGACAGGCGCTGCAGTTTCAGTGCATCGATCTGGCGCGGCAGCTCGACCCACAGAAAGTACCCGCCCTCGGGGCGCGTCACACGGGTGCCACTCGGAAAATATCGTGAGATGGCGCGCAGCGCGATTTCCCGCTGTGAGGCGAGCTTCTGGCGCAGCTTGCGCAGGTGCCGGTCATAACCGCCTTGATCCAGGTATTCCGCCAACGCCTCCTGCGAAGGAATCGCTGCCGACAAGGTCGTCATGAGCTTGAGACGCTCGACCTGCTGCGCGAAACGCCCGGCTGCGACCCAGCCGACGCGATAGCCGGGCGCCAGGCATTTCGAGAACGACGAACAGTGCATCACCAGTCCCTTGCGGTCGAACGCCTTTGCGGGTGCCGGACGGCGCGCGCCGAAGTAGAGCTCGGCATACACATCATCCTCGATGAGCGGGACTTCGTGGCGGGCCAGCAGGTTCACCAGTGCCTGCTTCTTTTCCTCCGGCATCAGGCTGCCAAGCGGATTCTGGAAATTGGGCATCAGCCAGCAGGCCTTGATCGGATGGCGTTGCAGCGCCGTTGCCAGCGCGTTTAGATCGATGCCGTCGCGCGCGTGCGTGGCGATTTCGAGCGCCTTGAGGTTCAGCCGCTCCAGCGCCTGCAGTGCTACATAAAAGGTCGGCGACTCGATGGCGACGACGTCACCGGGGCGAGTCACTGCGGACAGGCACAGGTTGAGTGCTTCCAGTGCGCCGCTGGTGATCACGATCTCGTCCGTGTCGATGCTCATGCCGTCGATGGCGTAGCGCAGGCCGATCTGGCGCCGCAGCCGGCCGTTGCCAGGTGGCAGGTCCTCGACGATGCGCCAGGGATCGAGGTCGCGCATGCCGTGTGCGAGATGCCTCGACAGCTTCTGTAGAGGGAACAGCTCGGCGCTGGGGAACGCCGAGCCCAGCGGAACGACCTCGCGCTCTTTTACCGAACCGAGCACCTCGAACACCAGGTCGCTGATTTCCACCGTGGTCGAGCGCTTCTTCGGGCGCGATGCCGGCGGCATTTCGGGCGTGGAGGAGGATTGCGCGCTGACGTAGTAACCGGAGCGCGGCCGAGTGTGGATCAGCCCGCGTCCTTCCAGCAGGTAATACGCCTGGAATACGGTGGACGGGCTGATCTTGCGACTGGCGCTGGCCTGGCGCACCGACGGCAGGCGATCGCCCGGCCGCAGCACCTGGGTCCGGATCAATTGCGCGATTTCGTCGGCGTAGCGCTCGTAACGTTTCATGGCTCGGCGAATCTGAGCGGATCTTCGCGGCAAGGTTACCGCATGGCCGCCGGCATCTGATCCGGTTTTTCTGTACCGATCTGCGTCTGGTCCGAAGGGCAGCGGCTGCCTACTCTGGCAGCCGTCGGAGGTGAATTGCATGAAGATTGCCAAGCCCTTGCTGCTGGTCACGACACCGCTCGGCGTGGTCATCGGCGTCTACGAAGGCTACCGGCTGGCGGGTGGACTGGTGTTCCTGATGGTCGCGCTGCTGCTGATGATCAGTGCGGCGATCGGCATGCTGGTGACGACCATTCGTCGCGAGGAAGCGCTCGAACGGGCGCGCACCGATTCGGCGGGAGGTCCGCAATGAAGATTCTCATCGTCGGCCTGCTGTTCGCCATCGTCGGCAGCCTGGGCCAGGCCCTGTTCGCCATGTCGTCCGGACCGGGGAATTCCACCCGGATGGTTCGTGCCCTGACGATTCGCGTCGGGTTGTCGGTGGCGCTGTTCGCGTTGCTGCTGTTGAGCTGGCATTTCGGCTGGATGGAACCGCAGAACGCGCGCCACTGAAACGCCGCTGAAATATTGCCGGCGGCGTCGGATCGGCGCTTGGTTGGCTTACGGGCGAACGTGTATCGTGGAGTCGGCAAGCAAAACCGTCTCCCGCACCGACGCCACCCGTGACCGATTCCGTCTCGACCCCTCTTCGGCGTATCGCCCTGCCGGGCGCCGTCTGGGCGCTCGGCTTCGTCAGCCTGCTCATGGACGTGTCTTCGGAGCTGATCCACGCGCTGCTGCCGGTGTTCGTGGTGGGCACGTTGGGCGTCGGCGCGAGCTGGCTGGGCCTGATCGAAGGCGTGGCCGAAGCCACCGCCTGCATCGTCAAGGTGTTCTCCGGTGCGCTGTCCGATCGCTGGGGCAAGCGCAAGCCGCTCGCCCTGCTGGGTTATGGACTGGCCGCCCTGACCAAACCGCTGTTCCCTTTGGCTGGCAGCGCGCTGACCGTCTTTCTCGCGCGCTTCATCGACCGCATCGGCAAAGGCATTCGCGGCGCACCGCGCGATGCGCTGATCGCCGACTACACCGAGCCGGGTCAGCGCGGCGCAGCTGCGAGGAACGGCCTTCGGCGTGTTCAATCTACTGCGCGGCGTGCTGCTCCTGGTCGCTAGTGTGATTGCCGGTGTGCTTTGGGAATATGTCGGTGCCCGCGCGACGTTCCTGGCGGCCGGCGGGCTGGCGGCAATGTCATTGACGTTGCTGGTGTTCGGTCGACAGTTGCGCTGGGCTGGTGTAAATCAATCATGAATGGCTGTGATTTTCTGATCGTTGGCGGCGGCATCGCCGGCGCTTCGCTCGGCTTCCGTTTGAGTGAGCATGGCAAGGTGACGATCCTCGAAGCCGAGGCTCAGCCCGGCTATCACTCTTCGGGCCGCTCGGCTACGCACTTCAATATTTCGCTCGGCAAGCGTGCGGCGCGTGTGCTCACGCATCTGAGTCGATCGTTCTTTCTCGATCCGCCGCCCGGTTTCGCCGAGCATCCACTGTGGGGTGCTCGCGCGACGCTTACGGTCGCCAACGCCGAGCGGGTTCCGCAACTGCGGCGTCAGCATGACGAGCTGCGGGACTTGCTTCCCGAAACGCAATGGCTGGGGGGCACCGAGATTCTGAGCGTGCTGCCGATCGCGCGCATCGCGCCGGACGCGATCGAGGCGGCGGTTCTCGATCGGACCAGCTTCCACCTGGACGGTCACGGGCTGCTGCAAGGCTACCTGTCATTCGTCCGTCGACGCGGCGGACAGCTGGTGACCCAGGCGCCGAGCGAGGAGATCGCCTTTCGCGGCGGTCGCTGGCAGGTGCGGGCAAAAGGCCAGACCTTCTCTGCGCCGATTCTCGTCAATGCATCCGGTGCATGGGCCGACAAGGTTGCGGCATTGGCGGGTGTGGAGCCGATCGGGCTGCAACCGCTGCGTCGCACCGTGGTGACTATTTCAGCGCCCGCCGGCGCCAACTGGTCGCAGTTCCCGTTCGTGCGCAGCATCGGTGATGACTTCTACTTTGCGCCCGAGGGTCCGGGCCTGCTGATTTCGCCTGCGGACGAAACGCCGATGCCGCCGGGCGACGTGCAGCCGGACGATCTGGATGTGGCCGTAGCCATCGATCGCTTCGAGCAGGCCACCACGCAACGCGTCGAGCGTCCCCGCCGTTCGTGGAGCGGCTTGCGCAGCTTCGTTGCGGACCGTGTACCGGTAGCGGGATTCGATCCGCAGGCGCCCGGATTCTTCTGGCTGGCCGGGCAGGGTGGGGTGGGTTTGCAGACTTCGCCGGCGCTCAGTGCGACCGCTGCTTCGCTGCTGCTGCACGGCAGCGTGCCGGACGAAGTCACTTCAGCCGGACTGTCGGCGCAGGATCTGGGGCCGCAGCGTTTGCGGTAGCTTGCGTCAATGACAGCAACTGCGTAGCCCGTGGACACCGTGGCGTCATCGTCAGCAGATGCTGATGGCTTCGCCACAGACCGCTTGGCGGCCGTTATCAGAACCCAGCGCGCGCCGGGATCACCGCAGATATGCCGTGAGCGGGGTGAGCTGCGTCGGGGTTTCGATACGAATGCGGCAGGTTGCCGGGGAACGCCAGCGCATCGCCGGGCGAGAGATCGAAGCGATCGCCGGCTACGAACAGTGTCACCTCGCCTCCCAGGCACGTGAAGTACTCGCGTGTGCCAGGAAGGTGAGGCGAGCCGCGCATCGTCGCCCCTGGCGCGAACTCCATCACGTTGAGCATCTCGTCCGGCACGCGCTCGGGAATCACCGAACGCATCGTGATGCCGCGTCCTGCCGATCGCGTCGACAACTCGTCACGTGACCACTTGCGGACTTTGGCGCGAGGCGCGCCGATCAACTCGTCGATGGGTACGCCGAGCGCATTGGCCGCCTTGACCAGCACCGTGAGTGAGGGATTGCCTTCGCTCGACTCGAGATTGGCAATGGTGGAGCGCGGCAGATCCGCCGCTTTCGCCAGCGCTTCCTGAGTCAGGTTGCGCATGTGTCGCAATGAAACGAGGTTGCGGGCCAGGTAGGCTGCCACCAGGTCGGGCTTGTCCATGACTCACCTGCCGTCATCGAGTTGGACAGTGCCGTAGGTTAAACCGGACCGGTCGGGCTCACCATCGGTGCGGCCGGTATTCGATTCATTTCCCGCATTTATCCGCTGCATTTTGCATCGATCACGCATGCAGTTCGCGTGGGGATGCCTACGAGCCGTCGGTGATAGAAGCACCGCAATCGAAATCACGGGGCGATTCTTCCATCGTCCAGATTGCAAAGCGCGCGCGTGATCGCTTGCCTCAAAAGCGGCGGAGCAGGTAAATTCCCGGCTCCTTGCGGATGTCCCTGGTTCCAATTGCCATGACCGGCTGCGCCCACACGGCTTTCCCTGCATTCACGATCGACGTCGTGAGTCGTGTGCGCCTGGACGATCCGCCATTCATTGCATCTGTCGCCCCGCCGAAGATCTCCTCGCGCGATGTCGTCGTAGTCGGCGCTCCGCCGCCGCCGGCGATCGTTGCCGGCTGATCCAGCCGGTTCCTCGCGTCTCCAGCCTCGAATTTCGACTTGCGCCCGGGCGTATCGCCTCGAGTGCGCGCGCTGGAGCCTGTGCTTCGTTTTCGACAGGTGCCTTCATGAATTCCAACAGGACTGCATGGACCTCTTACGGTTCGACTTCGTTGTTCGTACTGCTGTGGAGCGGTGGTGCGATTTTCGCCAAGGTCGGCTTGGCGCACGCTTCGGCGTTCGCGTTTCTCACCCTACGCTTTGCGCTAGCCTCGGGTGTGCTGCTGATGCTGGGCGCTTTGCGGCGCGATTGGTTGCCGCTTCCCGGCACTCGTCTGCGGGTGGCGATCACCGGGCTGTTGCTGATCGGTAGCTACACCATCTGTTATCTGCTGGCGCTCGATCATGGCATCACGCCTGGCGTGCTTGCCACTGTGCTCGGGACGCAGCCGATACTGACGTTGGTGCTGCTGGAGCGGCGCTTTTCGGGTGCCCGGCTCGGCGGGTTGATGCTGGCGCTGCTCGGGCTGATTCTGGTGGTGTGGCAGAGCATCGCCACACAAGGCAGCGCGCCGCATGTCCCCTTCAGCGGAATGTTGTTTGCACTTGCCTCGTTGGCCAGCATGACCGCCGGCGCCATTCTGCAGAAGGCAGTTCAGCAGGCGCCGATACAGGTGCTGCCGTTGCAGTACGCGGTCAGTCTGCTGCTGTGTCTGTGCTTCGTCCCGTTCAAGCCGTTCGAGTTCGAACTGAGCAGCGGCTTTCTGATCCCCTTGATCTGGATGGGCCTGTTGATCTCGGTGGTGGCGCAGTTGCTGCTGTATCGCATGATTCAGCGCGGCAACCTGGTCAACGTCACCAGCCTGTTCTATCTGGTGCCGGTTGGTACGGCGGCCCTGGACTATGTGTTCCTTGGCAACCCGCTGTCGCGGCTGAGTGCGCTGGGCATGGCAGTGATCTTGCTAGGTTTGATGCTGGTGTTCAGCAAGCGTTAGCGCGTTCGCTCATTCGCGCCTGACAACGTGCAATGAGAGGCAGGGAGAGGGGCACAAACCCTCTCCCTGCCGGGTCGGTTCAGAGATTGACCGATGCCATGCCGGCTTCGGGATAGCGTGGGCCGGCGACCTGCGTGTGCGTCAGGACGTCCTGGATCTTCTTCAGCTCAGCGTCGGTCAGTTGGAGCTGCGTCGCGGCCGCGTTCTCGTCCAGCCGCGCCGTGCGGCGTGTGCCCGGAATCGGCACGATGTCCGAACCTTGGTGCAACAGCCATGCGAGTGCGAGCTGCGCGGGCGTGCAGTGGCGCTGCTCGGCAATCGCCGTCACGGCCTGCACCAGCTGCTGGTTGAGATCGAAGTTCCGTCCCTGAAAGCGAGGGTTGTTGCGACGCCAGTCGTCTTTGGCAAGCTGATCGAGCTGCTGGATGGCGCCGGTCAGGAAGCCGCGACCGAGCGGGCTGTACGCAACGAAGCCGATGCCGAGCTCGCGACAAACGGGCAGGACGCCCTCCGCCACGTCACGAGTCCACAGCGAGTACTCGCTCTGCAACGCCGCGATCGGATGAACGCTGGCTGCGCGACGCACCGTGTCGGGCGAGGCTTCGGACAAGCCGAGAAAGCGCACCTTGCCCGATTCCACCAGCCGCGCCATCGCGCCCACGGTCTCTTCGATCGGCACCTTGGGGTCGACGCGATGCTGGTAGTACAGATCGATGTGATCGACGCCGAGCCGCTTCAGGCTGGCGTCGCAGGCCGCCGCAACGTATTGCGGGCTGCCGTCCACTCGCAGCATTTCACCGCCGGGAGCGCGCACGTTGCCGAATTTGGTGGCCAGCACCACTTCGGCGCGGCGCGTCTTCAGAACCTCGCCCAGCAGCTCTTCGTTGCGGCCAACGCCATACATGTCCGCCGTGTCGAGAAAGTTCACGCCGATATCAATGGCGTGGTTCAGCACCGAAAGATTGGTCGACTGATCTGTCGGACCGTAAAAATCCGACATGCCCATGCAGCCCAGGCCGATGGCGGACACGGTGAGGCCCTGGCGGCCGAGGGTTCGACGGGGAATGACGTTGCTCATGACGAAGGTCTCCGATCCTGGAATCTGGTAAGTGCCGGATGGCGTGCGCAGGTTACGGCGCGTGCCCGGCGATCGATTAGCCCATTGCTGGCGAATGATTGCCCGATCCTGCAAAGTCCGCCTGCAGCAGCGGCAATTGCAGCAGTCGGTCATGGATAATCGCGCGCACGCCGCTTGTCTTATCGTCTCAGCGAGTCTGATGGTTCCATGCGCGTCGACGATCACAACTTGTCTCAGAGCCATGTCGCCCAGCAGGCCGAGCTGGCGCAGCGTGTCACGCATTTGACGTCTGGTGACGGGGCACACGCGACCGCCATCCCCGGCCTGACGCTGCTTCGTTCCGATTCGCCCTCGTTGCCGCTGCCGACGCTTTACGACCCTAGCCTGTGCATCGTCGTGCAGGGCCGCAAGCGGGCGCTGCTGGCGGATGAGACGTATGTCTACGACCCGCTCAACTACCTGGTGGTGTCGGTGACCCTGCCCATGGTCGGCGAGATCATCGAAGCGACGCACGAGCAGCCGTACCTGTGCCTGCGCATCGGTATCGACACCAAGATGATCGGCGAGCTGTTGTTGCAGATACGCCCGGATGCCGCCAAGACTGTTGCCAGTCGCGGCCTGTATCTAGCGCGCATGAGTACGTCGCTGCTCGACGCTGTCGTGCGTCTGGTTCGCTTGATCGAGCAGCCACGCGATGCGTCAGTGCTGGCGCCGCTGGTGATGCGTGAGATCCACTATCACGTGCTGATTGGCGAGCTGGGTCAGCGGTTGCGCGAGCTGTGCGTTGCCGGCAGCCAGGCGCAACGTATCGCACGTGCCGTGGATGTTTTGCGAGAGCGCTATGCGGAGCCGCTGCGCATCGATGACCTGGCGGCCGTTGCGCACATGAGCGCGTCGTCGCTGCATCATCGCTTCAAGGAAGTCACCGCCATGTCGCCGGTGCAATTCCAGAAGCAGCTGCGTCTGCACGAAGCGCGGCGCCTGATGCTGGCCGAAGGGCTCGAGGCTGCATCGGCGGCGCACCGAGTCGGCTACGAAAGCCCATCGCAGTTCAGTCGGGAATATCGCCGTCTGTTCGGCGCGCCGCCGCGACGCGAGATCGACACCGTGCGCGGTGAGGTCGCCGTGCCGGTTGGTGGTGGTTGATTCCAGGCGATACAACAGGTTGCGCCGCGTCACGCATCGGGCGAGATCGCTTGCCCTGCGGGCATTGGCTGCGCGGGTCGTGGGGCTGCCGATGGCTATCTAGCGGCGCTTCGGGCGATTTCAGTCGCATCCGGGTTGTTATACTGGCACCGCCTCCGCGGCCGTCCTCGCTCACCGTTCGCGTGGCGGGCGTCAACGAAGCTCCCTCCCGTCCTGAAGGTACCCATTCATGATCTCAGCCCGAGAAGCGCTCGATCGTCTGCGCGATGGCAATCGTCGTTTCGTAACCGAAATCCGTAACCAGGCTACGTTGTCCAGCCAGACGCGCCGCCTCGAAGTGGTGGCAGGGCAGGAGCCGTTTGCGATCATCCTCGGCTGTTCCGATTCGCGCGTGCCGGCGGAAATCATTTTCGATCAGGGGCTGGGCGATCTGTTCGTCATCCGTGTCGCCGGCAACATCGTTGCGCCGTCGCAGATCGGCAGCGTCGAGTTTGCCGCCGCTCGTTACGGCACGCCGCTGGTGGTCGTGCTCGGCCATTCCAACTGCGGCGCGATTCTGGCGACGCTCGAGGAGTTGCGTCTGCGCGTGGAGGATCAGTCGCGCAACCTGCGTTCCATCGTCGATCGCATCCGTCCCTCGGTCGAAGCGCTGCTCGAGACGGACGCGCGGCACGATGAAAAAGTGTTGGTGCACCAGGCCGTGCGCGCCAACATTCGCATGTCTGCCAATCATCTGCGTCACGGCTCCGAGGTGCTGGAGCAACTGATTCAGAAGAGCGGGCTACTGGTTGTCGGCGCGGAATACTCGCTCGAAACTGGCGAGGTCGAGTTCTTCGACGGCTTGCCGCGCTAGCGCGACAAGCGAACTGCTGGCGTTTACTCCGCTTTGTGCGCCCTTTGCGCAGAAGTGGGGACGCCTGGCCGACGGCCGCAAGGTCAAGCACTACTATCCGAACGAATCGGTCGGCATCGCCACCGGACTGCTGCTTGCCGCCGTGCACGAGTGCGGCCTGGTAGCTTTGACGCACACGCCGAGCCCGATGGGCTTCTTGAACGAGATCCTGGGACGTCCCGCCGATTCGGAGCGCCCGTTCCTGTTGTTGGTGGTCGGCTATCCGGCCGCGGATTGCGTGGTGCCGGACATCGTGCGCAAGCCACTGCCGGAGGTGGCGACTTTCATCTAGCGTGGCCATGGCGCGCGAACAGCAAGCGGCGCGGGTCAGGGGCCGCGTTTTGCGGTTGCGCAACAAGCAGCAACGGGTGGCGGTTGCTCATATTTGTCGTGGTGTCGCACCCAATCCGTTAGGTCGAAAGCAGGCCCGGTTTCGTTGCGGCCCTTGGGTGTGAGCTCGAGGTAGTTGTAGGCGCCCAGCAGCAATTCATCGTCGCGCCCGTAGCGGGAGTAGGTGTGGAAGACGCTGCCGTCCTCGTCGCGGAAGAAGATGCTGGTGCCGGGCAGCTCGTCACTCTCCAGCTCGCGCATGTCGTAGTTGTAGTAGACCTTGCCCTGCGCGATGTCTTCGGGCGTGAAGGAGACGCAGTAGTCGTAGTTGAACTCGCTGCCGTACGACGACACCCAGCGAAAGGCCCAACCCATGCGCTTGCGGAAGGCAGCGATCCTCGGATAGGGCGCACGCGAGATCGCGACGAACGATACGTCGTGGTGTTCCAGATGGATGCGAGCGCCGTCGACGTGATCGGCGAGAAAGGAGCAGCCCACGCAGCCTTCCTCCCAGTCCGGGCCGAACATGAAGTGCTGCACGATGAGCTGGCTGCGCCCGTCGAACAGGTCGCCGAGCGACTGTTTGCCGTCCGGGCCCTCGAATACGTAGGGCTTGTCGACCCTTGCCCAGGGGAGCTGCCGGCGTTGCTCGTTCAGGCGGTTGAGCGCGCGGGTCACTTCCTGTTCCTTTCTCAGAAATTGCTTGCGGGCTTCGAGCCATTCTTGCTGCGACACGACCCGATGGCTGGGCATGATTTCGATCTCCAGGACTGGTCGTTCCAAGGACGGGCCGCGATGCCGCGGTACGACAATCGAGGAGGTTTTTCAGGGAAAGTCCGATCCGCCTGGCCAAGTCCAGCGCAGGTGAGCGGGAATCGAATCAGCGAGATAGACGCCCGCCGGCGGCACGCTCGCCTTCCTTGAGCAGGCGATCGATATGCAGGCGGATATGGGCGGCTTCGGCGGCCGTATTGGCCAGCGCAATCGCGCGGTCGAACGAAGCGCGCGCCTCGTCGATGCGGCCGAGCTGCGCAAGCAGGGCGCCGCGCACACCGAAGAAGTGAAAATAGCCATCGAGCTGCTGCGACAACGGCTCGATCAACGCGAGCGCCGCGGCGGGGCCGTGCAGCTTGTTGATCGCCACCGCGCGATTGAGTGTGATTACCGGCGACGGCTGCAGTTTTTCGAGTTCCTGATACAGCAGATCGATCTGTTCCCAATCGGTGTCTTCAGCCTTCTGCGCCTGGGAATGCACCGCGGCGATGGCTGCCTGGATCTGGTACGGACCGAGCTGATCATGTCGCAGTGCTTTCTGCACCAGCGTCAGCCCTTCGGCGATCATCTCGTGATTCCACAGCTGCCGATCCTGGTCTTCGAGCAGCACGATCTGATTGTCGGCATCGAGTCTTGCCGGTGCCCGCGCGTGCTGCAGGAGCAGCAGCGCGTGGAGTCCCATGATCTCGCTTTCGCTTGGGAAGAGTCGCAGCAGCAGCCGTGCCAGGCGAATGGCTTCTTCGCACAGGGGCACCCGCACGTGCACCGTACCGCCGCTGGCCGAATAGCCTTCGTTGAACAGTAGATAGATCATCGCTGCCACCGCAGCCAGGCGTTCGGCGCGTTGCGGAGCGCCGGGCGCTTCGAATGGCACTTCGTTGTCCGCTACTCGCCGCTTGGCTCGGGTGATGCGCTGCTCCATTGCGCTTTCGCCAACGAGAAAGGCACGCGCGATTTCCTTGACGGTCAGGCCGGACACGATGCGCAGCGCCAGTGCGATCTGCTGCGTCGCCGGCAGATCCGGGTGACAGCAGATGAACAGCAGTCGCAACACGTCATCGCGATAGTGCGAGTCGTCGAGCCGCTCGGCCAGGCTGGTCTCGGTGTCCTCCAGGTCGGACATGAGCTCGTCCGGCGGCAGCGCTTCGTGCCGATTGCGCCGACGTGCTTCATCGAGCGCGAAGTTGCGACCGACCAGGATCAGCCATGCGGCCGGATCGCGCGGTGGACCGTTGACCGGCCAGCGCTTGAGTGCTCGCAGGCAGGCTTCCTGGAAGGCTTCCTCGGCGGTATCCAGGTTGCGGAAGTAACGCAGCAGGGCGCCGATCGCCTGGGGCCGGGCGGACGTCAATGCCGCATCGATCCACCGGATGTCGGTCACTGGGCGAAGCTCCCGGGGATGAACGTGTGGATCGGCCGGATTTCGAGCGTGCCGCCTTCCTGCGCGAACGGCCGCGCTACCTCGGTGGCTTCCTCCAGCGAGGCGCAGTCCACCACGTAGAAGCCGAGCAGCTGCTCCTTGGTCTCGG
This sequence comes from Povalibacter sp., assembly GCA_035556415.1. Lineage (GTDB taxonomy): Bacteria > Pseudomonadota > Gammaproteobacteria > Steroidobacterales > Steroidobacteraceae > Steroidobacter. Next base: position 6,072 of record DATMEZ010000229.1, on the reverse strand, counting down.
CGAAGGGGCCATCGAGCACCAGCGGCTGGCGACCGATACGCAGCGTGGCCGCGGTCCGGGTTGGCATCAGGCGCGCTACCGGCCCGAGCTTGCCTTGTGCCGCAAGCTGCTGCCCGACGGCCGCGTGCTCGGCCATGACCGCTTCGTCCTGTTCCTGGGTCCAGGTCGCCACGATGGCTTCACGGTGATAGCAGAGGATGGCGTAGAGCATCGGAGTTCTCCTGTATCGGGGCGCCGGGACGGCCGAGTATGCCGATCTGCGAACGGTTGCTGAAAGCTGTCGTGGGGTCGCCGAACGCTGCCGCGGATGACAAGGCACGATCGTGCCTGTACTGGCCTCGTACGCTCGCCGGCTGGCCGGTGCCGTATTCCTACGAGCGATGGCTCGTGTCCGTCATTCACTGGCCGACACTGCTTCGCTGGCTAGTGGTCGCCGGGCTCCGGTTCTGCCGGCTGCGGGGTGTTCTTCGGCGCGGTGGGTTGCCGCGATTCGTCAGATTGGGCGTCGTTCCGGCCGCGAAATTTGCTGACGACCAGCGCGGTCAGTCCACCCGCGGAGGTGGTGCCGGCGAAAACCCAGGCGGCGGTGGCGAAACATGCTGGACACATAGGCGTCTCCCGGGCGGTCCCGATGGATGCCTATAAGACGTGCGAGCAGGGCGGGAACCGACATCTGTTTGTGGGATGGCGATTCCCGTTCGGCGTGACCCGTGCTGGGGCCACGCCTCGCGAAAGATGGATGCAGATTCCAGGTTGCGTGGCGCTCAGTCCGGATCGTTGCCGGAGAAGGGGATCGGCTTTGCGCCCGTGACGGGGCCGATCTGTGCCCGCGTGCTGACGTAAAGCTCGACTTCGCGTTCGAACTTGAGCGGGCCGGCGATCACCGCGTCGGGACCGATGACGATCTTGGGGACGCGGCGGGTTCTGAGAGTGAAGCCGCTGGGCTTCTCGACCAGGATGCCGCCGTCCACGCGCGAACCTGCGCCGACCGTGATGTCGCCGTTGACGGTTTCCAGCCTGCCGCCGACGTGGCTGGATTCCAGCGTCATCTTGCCGTTCACATTGGCCAGCTTGCCACCGACGTTCGAGCCCTTGGCCAGCGATACAGCCGCGTTCACGGCAGTGACGTCGCCGGAGACCTGTACGCCTTCAGCGAATCTGAGAACGCCGTTCACCGTATTGATGGAGGACACCTTGGCCTGGGCACCCAGGCGCACGCCGCCGTTTACGCTTTCCACGCTGCCGGCGGTGGCGCGCTCGGCCAGCTCGATGCTGCCGTTCACGGTCTCGACATCGCCGACCGTGGCCCCGGCCTCGACATGAATCGAGCCATTGACGTTCTCCACGTCGCCGACCGGCTGGTCCGCGGTCACCCGGATCGAGCCGTTGACCTTGGAAATGCCGGCGGCCGCACCGGCCGCGAGCGGCAGACAGGCGAGCAGGGCGATCAGGTGGTGTTTCATCAGGCCTCCCGGAATGGATATTGATGCGGTTCGTGCGCTTTGGATGCGGCAGGACGCGCCAGGGTTGCAATCGCCGGGTCACATTCGTGCGCCGGCAGGCGCGCGCGGCGCCATCGACTTCGTGTATGTTTGCTGCGTCGAAGTCCCTTGCACCCATCGGAGATTGCATGAAGCTCTACTACAGCCGCGGCGCCTGCTCGCTGGCCCCGCACATCGCGCTTTACGAAACCGGCCTGCCTTTCACGGTGGCGCGGACCGACACCAAGACCAAGCTCCTGGAGGATGGCAGCGATTTCCGTGCCATCAGCCCCAACGGCTACGTGCCGGTGCTGGAGCTGGACAGCGGCGAGCGGCTGACCGAAGCGGGCGTGGTGCTGCAGTACATTGCAGACCAGAAGCCGGCTTCCGGGCTCATCCCGGCCTTGGGCACCCTGGAGCGTTATCGCGTGATGGAGTGGCTGACTTTCATCTCCTCGGAAGTGCACAAGAGCTACAGCCCCCTGTTCCGGCCGACCACGCCCGAGGACTACAAGCCCGTCGCGAAGACGCTGCTCGCGCAGCGGCTGGGATACGTGAACGAACAGCTCGCCGGCAAGCAGTTCCTGCTCGGCGATCAGTTCACCGTCGCCGATGCGTATCTGTTCGTAGTCGTGAACTGGTCGCGTGCGGTGGGCGTGGACCTGAGCCCGTTCCCGAACCTCCAGCAGTTCCAGGAGCGCGTCGCGAAGCGCCCGGCGGTGCAGTCGGCGCTGAAAGCGGAAGGCCTGGTCAAGTAAGCACCGTCGATGGTCAACAACAAGAAGCGCCCGCGCCCGGCGGGATCGACGATTCGCAGAGGCTGACGTGGCGCTACCCGGCACGGATACTCTCTCGCACGTCGCCAGCCTGGCGCAGGTCATTCAGCTCGCCGTCGCTCCGGTGTTCCTGCTCGCGGGCGTCGGAGCGACGCTGAATGTCCTGGCGACTCGCATCGGCCGCATCATCGACCGAGCGCGCATCATGGAAGAGCGGCTGATCTCGGCTTCACCGGAATTATCGGCTGATCTGCACGACCGGCTGCGTGTGCTTTCGAGACGAGCGACTTTGATCAATCGCGCGATCTCGCTGTGCGTGCTCTGCGGTCTGCTGGTGTCGCTGGTCGTGGCCGCGTTGTTCGTCAGCTCTTCACTGCGCATCGACCTGGCGATGCCGATCGCGATTGCGTTCGTGGTGGCACTGCTCAGTCTTGCTGCGGCGCTGGTGTATTTCCTGCGCGAAGTGTTCATTGCGACTCATTCGCTGACGTTTGGCGGCGTGCGCGTGCGCAAGTAACACTTGATGCGGGAGAGGTTCGATACTCGGCCGCGCAAGCGGCTGCGCGAACCCCCTCGAAGCCAAGCGCTTGCGGGAGCAGTCGCCAAACAATGACAGCAATGTGCCAAACGTGTCAGTCGTACAGCGTGCGCGACTGACACCTGCGCCGTTTCCGTGATCCATTCCTCAACCCGATCACCGGCCGGGACGGCAATATCTCGGCTTCGAGGAGCGAGCGAATGTCGGAATCCCGGTCAGAAGTCGTTGTTCAACCCGATGCGTACCACGTCTCGCGCGACAGCTCGTTGCTCGTCGCCGAACTGAACGCCGCGCTCGCCATTTGTGTTTACGACGATACTCAGCCAGTCGGCGGGCTGCTGCATCTGCGCTACGTCGCGACCAGCAACGATCAGCCACTCGACCTGACCGACAACACGCTGAGCTCGAACCTGCTGCTCATGGATCGCTTCTGCAAGGAGCTGCGTTCAGCCGGCGCGCGCAAGCAGAGCTGGCGCGTGCATATCTACGGGCACACGCCGACGAGGCCTGGCATGGAAGAGCCTGCAGCGACGGTCCTCGATCTCGTCAAGGCCTACTTCGCCGATGGACGGTTGCCGGTGGAGTGCAAGGAGACGGTTGCCCAGCTTGGCTTGAGCGTGCGGCTGCATGCGCATGAGGGGCATATCCAGGTCGTCTAAATGCCGGGCACCGGTCGTGTGAAGTTCGCAACGCCCGTCGTGTGATCCTGCATTCGCAGGCTCTCTCTCTCTCTCTCTCTCTCTCGGCTGCGCCCGTCGCCGGCGGTGGCAATGAGCTGAACAATCGGCTCGATGTAACTTATGGCCCGGATCCGTGTTACGAGATGACAAACATCTACCTTTTTGAGCGATGACTCGAAACCGATGACTGTCGGGCCAGGGGTGCGTCGCACGCACCCGAGCGCGGGCTTGAGCGTCAGAAAGCCGGCAGGGGGGATTGAGTCATGACAAGAAGCGAAAGACTGATCGTCTGGCATGTGGCCATTGGGGCCGGCCTGCTGATTGCGGGTCTGCTGGGTCTGGACAGGGCCGTAGCGGAGTATCTGCGAGTAGCCGGATTTGAAGATTTGTGGCTCTTCAAGGTCGGCACCTCATTGCTTGACACGGTTTCGGGCAAGGACTTGTCCAAATTCCTGATCGGATTGGTGCTGTCCGGCGGTGCGCTCGCTTTGATGCTTTCACCAAGAACACGTGTGCTCGGCCGGAATACCCTGTTCGTCGGGCTCGTACAATTGCTGAGCACGTTGCTGGCGGGCGTGAGCAAGAATGGCTTCGGTCGTCTTCGTCCCTTCCAGCTGCTGGAGAACGGCGACTGGAACCATGCGTGGCTGGTCGGCGGCAGTGCATTTCCTTCTGGCCACGCGGGCTTCTACTTTGGCCTGTTCATGCCCCTGGCGTACCTGTTCCCGCGATGGCGGTGGCCGCTCATGTTGACGCCATGGTTCATCGCTGCAGCGCGGGTCAACGCCAACGATCATTTCGTCAGCGATGTCGCTGCATCTATCGTCCTCGTCGGCGTGCTCACGCTGATTCTGGCACGGCTGGCGAGGGCCTGATAAGTCGCCGGGACACGGCACCGCAGTTCGCCGACGTTTGGGCGCTTCGAAGTTGTGTTTGATGGGGGGCGCGCCATAGGCCTCGGTTCGCCGTTGACTCTGGCGTCTATGCGGGACTATGTTCCGAGCGAAATAACATCTCGGTCTATCCTGGAAGGAAGCCGCCGAGCACCAAGGCGCAAATCAGTGTATCCGATAGTGAGAATGCTGGGCCGCCGCGAAGGCGGCGGCATGTGACTATCGCATTTGGGCGGGCGATATATAAGTTGGGCCCAATAGTGTTGCGCAAATGAATAGAATCTTCACCGCCCTGCTGACCACATTCGGGTTAACTGCTGGTGCACAGTCAGACCTGCCGGGGAATAGTGTTGGTCCGAACAGCTTGCGCTTCTCGATGCCAACAGTCGCTGCGGACGATATCGAATTCATCATGCCGACTAAGGAGACTTTCGAAGGGGCGCCTCAATTTCACGAGGATGAATGGTGTCAACTCGAGTTCTTTCAGAACAGCCGCCTAAGTGAGATTCAGAAGCTACTTTCTGAGTACAATACGTTTGAGAAAAAGCATCGAACCGAGCATGGTTGGAATAAGATCTATGCTCGAAAACTCGCCAGATCTGCGGTCTTTGAAGAAGGACATGGGCCGAACTCGGTTGCTCGGATTCTCGATGCCAGAATACTTCCTGTTCCCATCCTGACAACGACCTCTCGCCCACTCGGGCAAGTCCAAGGCGGCTTTACGCTCGCGCTTCCAGGCTCGGTTTTTCTCTACGTCGTTAGTGGAGTAGAGGGCATTACAGCCCTAGGAGCCTTGGTTCAGAAGGGCGGTGACGATGCGCAACTCATAAAGGCTTTTGTATCGCTGTCAAACAGGTACCACCTGATCTTGGTCGATTGGCGTGCACAACAAATCTTGGTTTCAGCAACCAATACAGGGCAGATCAATGTTTGGCGTCCTTAAAGTTTGGCTCAGCAAACGCGTGCAGCCGACGTGCGAGGACGCACGCGGCTGACCCGTGACGTTGGGTTGGAAGATGATCAGATGCATTTCAGGCGTGCTTGGTTTCTTGGTGGTCATGTTGGCCTTCTCCACGACATTGGCAGAAGAACACGAAGGCGAAACCGTGACTAGCTTGTGCGAACTCGTGAGCAATGCCGAGAAGATGAACGGGCGTGAGGTTCGGCTCACGGCTGTCTACTATAGTGATCTTCATCATTTCAGCTTTCTGCGCGACGAAGAATGTTTAGCTACGGTGGTGGACGACGGTACGAACTACGAAGAAACTGCGGATGCGAGCGTCATAGCCTTTTCAGAGGCCGTGTCTTCGAGCTTCCCGCTTCCTCCGCCTTCCGGATTCCAGGTTGACGTGTCAGGTCGGTTTGTTTGGGATCCGAACTGGGAGCCTCCGGCATTGCTCTCTGCCGTCATGAAGCCTCAGCCTCAAGGTCGGCTGGAGATTGTCAAGGTCTGGAGTTTCCGCAGCTTGTCTGCTCAATGAGTATGGAAGCTCTCGCGTTGGGCTCAACAATGCTATGCACGCGACGTGAGAAGACGCACGCGCGTGATGCTGGCGTTAGGTCGCACATGAACAGTCAGGCGATCTGTAAATCCATCACCCCGCAGTTCACTGTCTCGGATGTCGTGGAGACAGCCGAGTACTATCGAGACGTTCTTGGATTCGAGATCCGTGGCTATTGGAAAGAGCCGCCAGTCTTTGCCAT
>DATMEZ010000228.1:0-37383 GCA_035556415.1 Povalibacter sp. | reverse complement strand
TTCGAAGCCAGGTGCTCTATCCAACTGAGCTACGGCCGCGCGGCGGGCGCGCATTGTACTGTGTTCACGGCAATGTGTCCGCAGGTGTCCGCCAGCTGTCCGCGATTTCCGACGGACACATTCCGCTGCCGTTGCCCGGGTGCCCCAATCGCGGCGTTTTTCCGAGAAAACTCGCCTTTTTCGGTCGTTGGCACACCCTGTGCAAAGTAGAGCGCAGGCGGCCACCCGGACAGGCCGATGGGAGGACGGACATGCGGCTACCGAGCACTCGATTCCTGGGCGATGCGTTGCCGACTACGATCAGTGCCGGCGCGGTCGCGTTACTGCTGTTGTCCATTTCGGCGAGGCCGGCGGCTGCGCAGACCGGGATCGAGCCGGACCGGAATGGCTATCTCGAAATGCTGCTTGTGCAGCACGACGTGCGTTACGCACTGCAGACGGATGAATGGCAGTCGGTCGGTTGTCCTTTCGCCAATACAGCGCCCCAATCTTCCACTGGCTCAGCGCATGGGCTCTCTACCGATGCAAAGCCTGAAGTCGTCGTCGCCAAGCCAGTCGCACAGGAACGTGCCGCCACGCAGGAGCAGGCACGATGATGTCGGCGATGCCTTCTTCCGACGGCGTCAAAGTCACGCCGATCCGTGATACCTCGGGACAGGACCGGCCGGTCGATCCGCGCCCGGCACTCAAGAAGCGGCGCTACAAGTTCATCGCAGCAGTTTGTGGTGGCGCGTTGCTGCTGCTCGTCCTCGTTCTCGTCGTGCGCAGCTGGCTTGGTGCGGAAGTGTCGATACCGCGCGAGCGGGTCCGTATCGCGGAGGTGACGCGCGGCAGCTTCATTCGTGACGTTTCTGCGCAAGGCACAGTCGTTGCGGCTGTCAGTCCGACGCTGTTCGCGGTTGCCCCCGGTACGGTCCATTACCTCGTGCAGGCGGGCGACACGGTGACGAAAGGGCAGGCGATCGCACAGGTCGACAGCCCCGAGCTGCGCAACGAGCTGGAGCGCGAGCAGGCCACGCTCGCCAGCCTCGAAGTGGCCGTGCAGCGGCAGAGTATCGATACGCGACGGCAACTGCTCGGCAACCAGCAGACCATCGACCTTGCGAATGTCACCATTCAGGCCGCGCAACGTGAGCAGCGGCGTGCCGAAGATTCGTGGGGCAAGCATCTGATCAGCGAGCGCGACTACGAAAAGGCGCGCGACGATGCAGTGGCCGCCGCGGTGAATCACAAGCACGCCGTCGAGACGGCCGGCCTGCAGAAGGAAAGTCTGGAGTTTGAGCTGCGCGCACGACGGCTCGAGCGCGATCGTCAGCGGCTGGTCGTCGAGGATCTGCAACGACGGGTTGCGGACCTGGAGATCAAGTCGCCGGTGAACGGCATCGTGGGAACGCTGGCGGTGAACGAGCGGGCGACGGTGCCGATCAATGCCGCCGTGATCACCGTGGTCGACCTGACGGCGTTCGAGATCGAGTTCCAGGTACCGGAAAGCTACGGCGACGATCTTGGGTTGGGGATGGACGCGGAAGTGCAATACGCGGCACGGAAGTACGCCGCAAAAGTAAGCGCGGTGTCGCCCGAGGTGAAGCAGGGACAGGTGAGCGGCCGCCTGCGCTTCTCGGGCGATGTTCCGCAGGGGCTGCGGCAGAATCAGCGGCTGTCGGCGCGCATCGTCCTGGAGTCGCGTGACAACGTCCTCAAAGTGCCGCGTGGGCCGTTCCTCGACAGCAGCGGCGGCCGCATCGCCTACGTGGTTCGCGACGACATCGCCACGCGGGTACCGATCCAGGCCGGTGCGACCAGCATCGCCGAGGTCGAGATCCTGCAGGGCCTGTCGAGCGGCGACCAGATCATCATTTCCAACCTGAGCGAGTTCGAGCGCGTCCAAACCGTGAGACTGACGGACTAAGGCGCCAGGGATCGCGGCTCATATCACTCTCACCCACCAGCAGGACCCACCATGCTCTCCATGCACAACATCGGTAAAGTCTTCCGCACCGAGCTCATCGAGACCCATGCGCTGCGCGATTTCAGCCTGAACGTGAAGGAAGGCGAGTTCGTGGCGGTGACCGGGCCGTCCGGCTCCGGCAAGACCACGTTCCTGAACATCGCCGGCCTGCTCGAGACCTTCGATTCGGGCACTTACAAGCTGGACGGTGAGGATGTCAGTCGCCTGTCCGACGACGCGCGCTCGCGCATTCGCAACCAGAAGATCGGTTTCATCTTCCAGAGCTTCAACCTGATCCCGGACCTGGATCTGTTCGACAACGTGGACGTGCCGCTGCGCTATCGCGGCTTCAACGCGCCGGAGCGCAAGAAGCGCATCACCGATGCGCTGGAATTGGTGGGGCTGGCCTCGCGCATGAAGCACATTCCGGCACAGCTCTCCGGCGGTCAGCAGCAACGCGTCGCCATTGCTCGCGCGCTGGCTGGATCGCCACGCTTTCTGCTGGCGGACGAGCCGACCGGTAACCTGGATTCGTTGATGGCGCGGCAGGTGGTCGATCTGCTCGATGACATCAATCGGCGCGGCACCACTATCGTGATGGTCACGCACGATCCGGAGCTGGCGCGCCGTGCGCATCGCAATATTCACGTGATGGACGGTCAGGTAACCGATCTGCAACCGCACGCGGCGAAGCCGCTGGTGCGGCCGGACGCCGTTGCCGCGGGAGCCTGACATGTTCGCCTATCACCTTCGTCTCGCTCTGAAGAGTCTGCGGCGCACGCCGGTGGTCGCAGCGCTGATGATCGGCGCGATCGCTCTCGGCGTGGGCGTCTGCATCACCACGCTGACGGTCTATCGGCTCATGTCGGGCAATCCGATCGAGCATCGCAACGACGTGCTGTACACCGTTACGCTGGATAGCTGGGATCCGGCACAGCCCTGGGACGATCGTCAACCCGAGCTGCCGCCGTATGAGGTGACGTACACGGACGCCAAGGCGCTGCTCGAGTCGAACATCCCGGTGCGGCAGGTGGTGATGCGCAAGGCGGCCGTTGTGGTCGAAGGCGATCCCGCAGCGCACGTCAAACCGCTGCTGGCCGAGGCGCGCACCACGACGAAGGATTTCTTTGCGATGTTTGATGTGCCGTTTCGCTACGGCTCCGGTTGGGATCGCGCTGCCGACGATGGCGCGCAGCATGTAGTGGTGCTGTCGGAGGAGACCAACGAAAAGGTTTTCGGCGGCGAGGACAGCGTCGGCCGGACCGTGCGTCTCAACGACAGCGAGTACAAGGTGGTCGGCGTGCTGAGGCACTGGGAGCCCACGCCCAAGGTCTACGACCTCAACAACGGCGCCTTCAACGAGATCGAGGACATTTTCATCCCGTTCAGCATCGGCATCGCCGAGCAGCTGCCGCTCGCCGGCAACAGCAACTGCTGGGGCAACGAGGCCACCAACTCCTTCGAGGATTTTCTCAACAGCAACTGCGTCTGGCTGCAGTACTGGGTGGAGCTTGCCGACGCCGGCCAGGTCGAGGCCTACCAGGGCTTCATCGACAACTACGTGCGCGAGCAGAAGCAGCTGGGCCGGTTCCAGCGCCCGCTCAACAATCATCTGCGTCATCCGGACGAGTGGTTGAAGATCAATCGCGTGGTGGCGAACGACAACCGGGTGCTGGTCGGGCTGTCCTTCATGTTCCTGGCGGTGTGCCTGCTGAACATGATCGGCCTGCTGCTGGCCAAGTTCCTGGGCGCCGCGCCGCTGGTCGGATTGCGGCGGGCGCTGGGTGCGACGCGCAGCACCATCTTTCGCCAGCACCTGGTCGAGGTCGGCGTGATCGGTGTCGGCGGCGGGTTGCTGGGCATCGGGTTGGCCGCGCTGGGACTGCTGGGCGTGCGCAGTCTCTACGAGAACTACGACCAGCTGACCCGAATCGATCTGACCATGGGCCTGATCGCACTGGCGATCGCCATCGCATCGGGCGTGCTCGCCGGCCTGTATCCCACCTGGCGCGTCTGCCGCGTGCAGCCGGCAGCATCCCTGAAAACGCAGTGAGGTGACCCATGGAGTTCCGTCCCATTCTGAGCGCTATGCTCCGCAACAAGACCGGCGTTTTCCTGGTCGGCCTGCAGATCGCGCTGACGCTCGCGGTGGTCGCCAATGCGGTCTTCATCATCATGCAGCGGGTCGAGAAGATCGATCGGCCGCCGGGCATCGACTCGGACAACCTGATCTTCGTGCAGAGCTATGGTTTCGGGTCAGGCTATGACCACCGCGCCACGGTGCGCGAGGACCTGGATCTGCTGCGTGCGATGCCCGGCGTGATGGCGGCCACGTCCATCAACGCACTTCCCATGTCCGGCGGCGGCCGCCAATCCAACTACGGCGTCGTGCCGGATCCGGACAAGGCGCAGACCATCGCCAATACATACGACGTCGATGAGGCTGGTGTGGCGGCGCTTGGGGCGAAGCTGGCGGCGGGCCGCGCGTTCACGCAGCAGGAGGTGCAGTACAACCCGGTGGCGACCAATTCCGATTTCGTGCCGTCGGTGATCATCACGCGTGACGTGGAGCGCGAAATGTTCGGCGACGAACCGGGGCTGGGAAAGACCATCTACGACGGTCTGGGCCAATCGGCGGTGGTGGTCGGGGTGATCGAGAACATGCTCAGCGCCTGGGTGAACTTCGGCAAGCCTTCGCATGTGATGTTGCTGCCGCGCCTGGCCAATGGGCCGACCATCCGTTACGCCGTGCGCACGCAGCCCGGTCGGCGCGATGCGCTCATATCCGAGATCGAGAAGAAGCTGTCGGAGTCGAACCTGCATCGCGCCATCACCTGGGTCCGGCCGCACACGTACTACGTGCAGCGCAGCTATCGTGCCGATAGCCGCATGGTCGCGTTCCTCGGTGTCATCGTGGCGTTGATGGTGTCGGTGACGGCGCTGGGCATCGTCGGTCTGGCCAGCTTCCACGTGAACGTGCGCACCAAGCAGATCGGCACGCGTCGGGCAGTCGGCGCCAGGAAGATCGACATCATTCGCTACTTCATGATCGAAAACTGGTTGCTGACGACCGCGGGCGTGGCGGCCGGTTCGGTGCTGGCGTTCGCTTTCGGATTCTGGCTGAGCGCCGAATACTCGCTGCCGAGATTGCAGCCCGTCTATGTCGTTGCAGGCGTCGTGGCGTTGTGGATACTGGGCCAGCTGGCAGTCTTCGTTCCCGCTCGCCGCGCTGCGGCGATCCCCCCGGCGACGGCCACGCGCACGGTATGAAGATTGCGACCGGAAAGCCTCATGCCCACCATCCTGATCATTGACGACAACGACGCCGTACGAACCGCGCTGGAAGTGCTGATGACCTTGCAGGGGCATCGTGTCGTCGCCGCGAGCGGTCCGGAGGAAGGCCTGCGGGCGCTGGCGACGAACGAGATCGACCTGGTGCTGCAGGACATGAACTTCAGGAAGGAGGCGACCTCCGGCGAGGAGGGCGTGCTCCTGTTCCGCTCGATTCGCGAGCGTCATCCGGCCGTGCCCATCGTGCTGCTCACGGCATGGACCCATCTGGAAACCGCGGTCGAGCTGGTGAAGGCGGGCGCGGCGGACTATCTGGCCAAGCCGTGGGACGACGCTCGCCTGCTGACGACGGTGCGCAATTTGCTGGAGCTGCGCAAGCTATCGGCTGAACGCGAGCGGGTGGCGAAGCGGCGGGCCGAGTCGCGCGCGGCGCTGGCATCCAGGTTCGATCTGTGCGGCCTGGTGTTCGAGAGCGAAGCCATGCGCGATCTGTTGACCAAAGCTACGCACATCGCGCCGGCCGAGGTGCCGGTGCTGCTGACCGGGCCGAACGGTTCGGGCAAGGAGATCATCGCCGCCATCATCCAGGCGAATTCCTCGGTACGCGGCGGTCCGTTCGTGAAAGTGAACGTGGGTGCGCTGCCCAAGGATCTGATGGAAGCGGAACTGTTCGGTGCCGAAGCTGGCGCGTATACGGGCGCGACCAAGGTGCGACAGGGACGTTTTGAGGCCGCTGATGGTGGCACGCTGTTTCTCGATGAGATCGGCAACCTGTCGCTCGAAGGACAGGCCAAGCTGCTGCGGGTACTGCAAACCGGCGAGTTCGAGCGGCTTGGCAGCAGCGTGACGCGACGCGTGAAAGTCCGGCTGATCAGCGCGACGAATGCGGACCTGCCGCAAGCCATCGCCGATGGCCGGTTTCGCGAGGATCTGTACTACCGGCTCAACGTCATCGAGCTCAAGGTGCCGCCGCTGGCCGAGCGTACCGAGGACATTCTGCCGCTCGCGCGGCATTTTCTCGGCGAACGGCAAACACTCGGCGCGGCCGCGCAACGGGCGCTGCTCGCGCACAACTGGCCAGGTAACGTGCGGGAGCTGATCAACACCATTCGTCGCGCCTCGCTATTGTCGATTGGTGAGGAGATCTCGTCCGAGGATCTGGGGCTCGCCACGCCGGTGTCGCAATCGGAGATCGCCCCCGAACGCGAGCCGGATCGCGCCGAGATCGAAAGCGCCCTGTCGCGAGCTCGCGGGGTCATTGCCCGCGCCGCCCGCGAGCTGGGCTTAAGCCGGCAGGCGCTGTATCGGCGGATGGAGAAGCTGGGACTGAAGGAGACCCCCGGCCCTTGATGGCGCATGGATTCCCGCCTTCGCGGGAATGACGAGATATCGACACAAGCCTCGGCGGATTCATCAGTACCTGCGGTTCATGTCTTCTTGCAAGAAAGCGGGCACGCTCTTTCGAGCGTCATTCCGGCCCGGGCCGGAATGACGCTGACTACGATGCATAACTGAACGTGCGTCCGGTATCCTCCGAGGCCATGCGCCATTCACTGGAAGGCAAACTGGTCCTGCTCAGTGCCGGATTGATCGCACTGTCGCTGGCGCTGTTTGCCGGACTGCTGGTCTGGCTGAAGGCGCCGCTGTCGGCGGCATTGGCGGCCATGCTCTGTGTCATGCCCATCGTGGCGTATGCGGCGAGACGGTTCATGCGGCCGGTCACGCGCACGCTGCAAGCGGTGAGCGACGGCATCGTGAGCATGAAGGATCGCGATTTCAGCGTCAGCATCCGGCCGGCGTCGCAGAACGAGCTCAAGGCGCTGGTGGAAAGCTACAACGGCCTGGGCGAGCAGCTGCGTACCGAACGCCAGGGGCTGTATCAGCGCGAGCTGCTGCTGGATACCGTCATCCAGGCCACTCCGCTGGCCATGGTGCTGACGAACTCCAGCGGACGCATCGTCCACAGCAACCTGGCTGCGCGCCAGACGTTCCTCGGCGGCCGCAAGCTCGAAGGTCTGTCGTTTACGGAGCTGCTCGGCGCGGCGCCCGATCCCTTGCGCCAGGCGGTCGCGACCGGAACCGACAGCCTGTTCACCATCGAGACCTCAGGCGAGTCGGAGATCTATCATCTGTCGCAGCGCGGTTTTCTGCTCAACAGCCAGTCACACCGGTTGTATCTGCTGAAGCAGCTGACGCGTGAGCTGTCGCACCAGGAAGTGGAGACCTGGAAGAAGGTCATCCGGGTCATCGCCCACGAACTGAACAATTCGCTGGCGCCGATTTCCTCGCTGGCGCACTCCGGGCGACAGACCGTCGAGCGGCCCGAGCCGGCGCAGCTCGAGCGCATCTTCCGCACCATCGAAGAACGGGCGCGGCACCTGCACAGTTTCATCGACGGCTATGCGCGCTTTGCCAAGTTGCCGCGGCCACAGCCCGAGGCGGTCGACTGGTCTGCATTCCTGAAGTCGCTGCAGGAGACTGCGCCATTCCGACTGATCGGCGAGCCGGTGTCGCGGCCGGGCGTATTCGATCCGACGCAGATGGAGCAGGTCGTCATCAATCTGGTGAAGAACGCGCGCGAGGCCGGTGCGCCACAGGACACCATCGATCTACACGTCAGCGAGCACGCTGGCGGCTGGCGCCTGCAGATTCTGGATCGCGGTCGTGGCATGTCCGAGGAAGTTCTGCGCAGCGCGCTGCTGCCATTCTTCTCGACCAAGCCGTCCGGCGCGGGGCTGGGACTCACCGTGTGCCGCGAAGTGATCGAGGCACACGGCGGCCGTATCTCGCTCGCCAACCGCGAAGGCGGCGGGTTGGCGGCTACGCTGTGGATTCCGGCGCTTCGACAGGACTGAAGCGCCGTCCTGCTCAAACGAGCGTGTGATACACCTTCTGCACGTCCTCGTCCTGCTCCAGCTTGTCGATCAGCTCCAGCGCCTCGTTGGCCTCGGCCTCCGGCAGCTCGGTCGGCGTCATGCAGATGTATTCGTGCTCGGCCGAGATCGGCGTGATCTTGCGGTCCTCCAGCGCTTTCTGCATCTGGCCGAAGTCCGCGAACGCACACCGGATCACCAGCTGTGGCTCGCCCTTCTCGCCGGTGCTCTCGCCCATCTCCTCCAGGCCGTGGTCGATCAGGTCCAGCTCCAGGTCGTCCTGCACGATGCCTTCCGGGTGCAGGCGGAACACGCCCATTTTCTTGAACTGGAAGCTGACGCTGCCGCTGGTGGCGAAGTTGCCGCCGTTGTTGTCGAAGATGTTGCGGACGTTGGCGACGGTGCGGGTCGGATTGTCGGTGGCCGCCTCGACCAGCACGGCAACGCCGTGCGGTGCATAGCCCTCGTAGATGATTTCCTGATAGTTGGTCGCGTCCTTGCCCGAGGCGCGCTTGATCGCCGAGATCACGTTGTCCTTGGGCATGTTCACGGCGCGGGCGTTCTGCATGGCCCGTCGCAGTGCCGGGTTGGAGTTCGGGTCCGGACCGCCGGCGCGCACGGCAATGGCGATTTCCTTGCCGACGCGCGCAAACTGCTTCGCCATGCGATTCCAGCGCGCGAACATCGCGTGCTTTCTGACTTCGAATATGCGGCCCATGCGTGACCTGAAGGGATGACTTGGAAGAGCCGCAATTATGCCGTGGCGGCGGCCGTCAGTCTCGCGGGAGTGCGGGATCGCGGTTGGGCTGGCCCGGCAGCCGGGTGCGACGGGTGGATCCGGAAGGGTAGATTCAGCAGTGGCGGACCGGGCAGGATGGCGCCGGACCAAGCTCGCAATTGGCCCCGTGCGTCGAGGGCCGTCTATTCCCAGATCACCTCGGCCCCGGCGGCGGCGGCCCGTTTGAGCAGGTTGACCAGCGGCAGGGCCCGGACGGCCAGTTGTACCGGTGGTTCCTGGGTTTTTTCCTCTTCTTCCTCGTCCTTGGCCGACCAGTCCTCGTTCATGGCCGGCGGGGCGGCGGTTTCGGTTTCGAGCTGGTCCAGCGCGCTCTGCAGCTGTTGCAGCGCGCCCGGAACGTCTTCCGCCTGCAGTGCGCCCGGGACCTTGCCCGAGGCGCCCATCATCCTGAGCAGCGGCGTGGCGGTGTCCCCGAACATCAGCACGGGGTCGGTGGCAGTCGAACGGAATGTGACCAGCATGGTGCGGCTATCGTGCCCGATCAGGTGCAGCCGCGCACCAGGAACAGTACCAGCAGGATCGGAATGGGCACGCCCAGCAGCCATAGCAGGATCCAGCCCAGTTTGCCTTCCTGGCGCTGCCGCATTTGCTTGTTTGCTCTCATTGCCGCTCCCCTCGATCGTACCTGCCTGAAGCAACGATCGCGGCGGTGTGTCGGTTCCGGATCGCTACGAGGTCTGCTTGTTCGCCATGGCGGCCGTCCACATGGCGCGAGCGGCTTCACGGTCCGCGCCTTGCTCGATCAGCAGTGCCAACGCCTGATCGTTCGTGCAGGAACCGCGCGCCGCGAGCACCGACAGCACACCGCACAGGTCGCCGAAATAGACGCAACGGCCCAGTGAGCTCATCAGCGAAGGCGACAGCTGCTGCTGTTGCTCGGTGAAGGCCGCGATGGAGATGTCCGACAGTTTCCAGGCCTGCGCGATCAGGCTGGCCACGCAGGCGCGTTGCTGGCGAATGGCCTGGATGAACACTTCGGCTCGCGGCAGCAGCGTCGGGTGCTCGCGATATTTGTCCATCGTCAGCCGGAACAGCACGATGTTCGCCAGCAGGCTGATCAATCCCAGCAGGCGAGCGACGATGGGCTCGGCATCGCCGTTCGCCCGGGCGCAGGCCTCGGCGGCGGCAGCGGTGCGCTCGCCCTGTTCCCAGGTGATGGCAGCGAAATTCTCGAAGTAGCCGGCCGGCGTACGGAACACCGGTTGCAGGATGGCTGCCGCCATCAACCCGCGCAATCCGTCGGTGCCCAGCATGAACACGGCGCGGTCGAGGCTCTCCACCGGTTCGGGCGTCACGCGGTGGTAGGCGCTGTTGGCTCTTTGCAGCACTGCGCCGGCGAGCGCCGGATCTTCCATGATCAAACGCACCAGCTCCTGACGGGTGCTTTCGTCGTCGTTGATGGCCTGCAGCAGTTTCGGCAGCAGCATGGGCCGGCGCGGGAAGTAGTCGCGCTCGTGCACCGAGTCATCCAGCGCCCCGGCGATGCTTTCCAGCACCGCCGTGTGCTCACCGACGATCTGGTAGTCGCAGTGTTGCACGTCGAAGGCGAGCCGCAAACAGCGGGTCACGGCCTCGTCGATGGTCTGGCTGGAATAGGCGACCGGCTCGATCTGGGGCGTGTCCACGGCCACGTTCGGCTGGTCCGGGAGTTCCTCCGCGACGGCCAGGCGCTTGCCGACGATCTTGAGCAGGACGGCCGCCAGCCCCGCGATCAGCACGATCAGGATTACGATCCACATTCCGTCGTCAGCCCCTTTGTTGTTCTGCTGGTTGAGACGATGGGCCTGTCGATCATAGCGCTGCCGTGATCGAAGTCATTCTGGATTTTCATTTATCCGCAGCGGGCGCAGTGATACAAAACCCGCATGAGCTTCCACACCCGACAAGCGGCGGTTTTCATCGGGCACGGCAACCCGATGAATGCGCTCGAAGACAATCCGCACACGCGTGCCTGGCGGCAGCTGGGCGAATCCATGCCGCGCCCGCGGGCCGTGCTGGCCGTGTCCGCACACTGGTACACCAGCGGCACCGGCGTGACGGCCATGCCGCAGCCCAGGACCATCCATGATTTCTACGGCTTTCCGCCGGCGCTGTTCGAGCAGCGGTATCCGGCGCCCGGCGATCCGGCGCTGGCGCAGCGGGTCCAGGAGTTGCTGCGGCCGGTCGCGGTGGCTGCCGACCAGGAATGGGGGTTGGACCACGGGACCTGGTCGGTGCTCACCCATGTCTATCCGCAGGCCGACATTCCGGTGGTGCAGCTGAGCATCGATGCGACCCAGCCGCCCGAGTATCACTACGAGCTCGGCCAGCGGCTGGCGCCGCTGCGTGAGGAAGGCGTACTGATTTTCGGCAGCGGCAACGTCGTTCACAACCTGCGTCAGGCAAAATGGCAGCCGGCCGCGAGTGCGTATCCCTGGGCCACGGCTTTCGCCGATCAGCTGCGCACCTCGTTGGCCAGCGGCGATCACCAGCCGGCGATCCACTACGAACGCCTCGGCGAAGCAGCGATGCTCTCGGTGCCGACGCCGGAGCATTACCTGCCGCTGCTGTACGTGCTCGGTGCCGGCTCGCCACACGACACCGTCTCTTTCCCCACCGATGGCATCGAGATGGGCTCCATCAGTATGCTGACGGTTCTGCTGAAGTCCGAAAATGGTGAGAAATAAATGACTGTGACCGGTGCCGCGCCGACCCTGGTTTCCGGCCAGCTGGATGAGATCGCGGCGGATGTGCGCCGGCTGGTGGCCAACAATGCCAGCTACATGACGGGCCCGGGCACGAACACTTACATCGTTGGCCGCGAGCGCTTTGCCGTCATCGATCCGGGGCCGGCTGCTGAGCCGCACGTCCAGCGCATCCTGCAGGAAACCGGCGGTCGCATTGCGGCTGTGCTGGTGACGCACACGCATCGAGATCATTCGCCGGCCGCCCAGGCGATTGCGGCAGCGACTGGCGCCGAGGTGCTGGGGCGTACGGCACCCGACGACGGCCGACAGGATCTGGCATTTACTGCGACGCGCATGATGAACGACGGCGATGCGCTGACGGTCGATGACCTGACGCTGCGTGCGGTGCACACGCCCGGTCACGCCTCGAATCACCTCTGTTTCGTGCTCGAAGGCACCGGTCTGATCTTCACCGGCGATCACCTGATGCAAGGTTCGACGGTCGTGATCGCGCCGCCGGACGGCAACATGAGCCAGTATCTGCGTTCGCTGCAAAGATTGCAGAACGAGCCCGTTACGCGCATTGCGCCGGGCCACGGACTCACCATCGAAGATGCGCAGAGCGAGATCGAGCACATCATTGCGCATCGACTGAAGCGTGAGGCGAAAGTCGTGGAGCGTCTTGCGGAAATGGGCAAAGCCAACCTCGATGCACTGGTTGCGCGCGTTTATGACGACGTCGATTCGCGCCTGCATCCGCTGGCCAAGTCCTCGTTGCTGGCCCATCTGCTCAAACTCGAAGAAGACGGTCGTGTGCGCAGCGACTCCGACGCGCAATGGCAGGTCATCCAGCCGGGGCAGTGAGCAGCGCCGGTCAACGTCGTCAGTACGAACAAGCACATCTACCGGTCGAGCTCGTGAAACCCTCCGATCCGCCGCTGATCGAGCTGAAAGACTGCTCGCTGATTCTCGGCGAGCATCCGGTGCTCGATGGCGTGAGCTTCGCGCTGCGTCGTGGTGAGCGCTGGGCCCTGATCGGGCCGAACGGCTCGGGTAAATCGATGCTGCTGAAAATGCTGCGCGGCGACATCTGGCCAACGCCGACCGGTCGCGAGCAGCGCACGTACTGTCTGGATGATGAGCACAGCCGTCGGCCCCCCAAAGAGCTGATCGCGTACGTCGGCCCCGAACGGCAGGACAAGTATGTCCGGTACGGGTGGGATCTGACCGTCACGCAGGTGGTGACTACAGGCCTGTTCGATGAAGACATTCCGTTGACCCGGCCGACGCGCAGTCAGCTCATGAAAGTAGAGCGGTTGCTGCGTCGCTTCGGTTTGTGGGGCTTGCGCAATCGCCGCATCCTGGCCTTGTCCTATGGGCAGCGTCGCTTGGTGTTGGTGGCTCGCTCGTTCGCGGGTAACGCGCGCGTGCTGTTGCTGGACGAGGTGTTCAACGGACTCGACGCGCGAGCCAAGGAGAAACTCAAGAGCGCGCTGGAACAGCCGCGCGGCGGCCATGACTGGATTGTGACTTCGCATCGACCTGCCGAGCTGCCGGCCAACGTCACACATGTGGCAAGGATCCAGGGCGGACGGATTATTGGAGCCGGCCCGAAGCGTGCGATGCAGAAGGGCGCGCTGGCCGAGGCACGCAGCTCACACCCTGGAGCTGGTCATCGAGCAGTTGCTGTGCCGCCTGAATCCTCGCGTTCCGGTCGTCGCGTTTCGATAGGCCCACTTGTCACGATTGCGCGCGCGAACATTTTTCGTGACTACCGGCCGGTCATCCGCAGTCTGAACTGGACGCTGAATCGCGGCGAACACTGGGCGGTGCTCGGCGGGAACGGCTCCGGCAAGTCGACGCTGCTCAGCATGATCTACGGCGATCTGCATCCAGCGCTGGGTGGCAAGATCGAACGTCAGGGAGCGCCGGTCGGCACGCGTATCGAGGAATGGAAACGCCGCGTCGGCTGGGTTTCGCCCGAGTTGCAGGCCAACTACTTCGCCGCGAAATCCATTGAGGAGATCGTCATCTCCGGGCGCTATGCCAGCGTCGGGCTGAATGAGCCGGCGACCCGCGCCGATCGTGCAGCAGCAGCACGCTGGTTGAAATTCTTCGGCATCGAGCACCTGCGCGAGCGCGGGCCACGGGGAGTTTCCTACGGACAGATGCGCCTGGCGTTGATCGCGCGTGCGATGGTGAATGATCCGGAATTGCTGCTGCTCGATGAGCCGTGCACCGGGCTCGACGGCGACGTGCGCGAACACGTGCTCGCCGTCATCGAGCGGCTGGCTCGCGCTGGCACGCAGATAGTCATGGCCGTGCACGATGCGCAGGACATCGTGCCGGCGGTGCGAAGGGTGTTGAGAATAGGGAAGGGTGGCAGAGCCACTCAAACCTTGACTTCGGCCTCGTAGACGATCACGGCATCGCCGACGATCTTCACGCTCTGCGCCACCCGGCCGGAGGACTCGACTTCCACGTCGATCACCGACGGGCGGCGTACCCACTGGCCCTGCAGGCCACGGAACGTCGCGCGACCGTCCTTCGGCTGCAGCAGGCCCTGGTTCACCAGATACACGCCGAGCATGCCGTGGGCGTTGCCGCTGGCGGGGTCTTCCGGAATGCCGAGCGCCGGACAGAACATGCGTGACTCAGTGCCTGCGCCGTTCGCCGTGGGGTTGAGCGCAAACACGAAATAACCTTCCGCGCCCACGTGCGGCGTCAGCCGCGTCAGCTCTTCCAGATCCGGCTTGATCGAGCCCAGCAGCTCCGGCGAGCGCAGGCCGATCAACAGGCGCGAGGTGCCTTTCGAGAGAATCTGCAAGGGGCAGTCGTGGTGCAGGCTGGGACTGGAGATGCCCAGCGCATCCAGCACTTGCCGGCGATGATGCTCGGGAATCACCGGGCCGAGCGAAGGCGGGCTCTGCGTGAGGGCGATGCGCAGATCGCCTTCGGCCTCGCTCACGTCGACTTCCACTACGCCCACGCCGGTGCGCTGCCGCACGCGGCCGGCGGACTTGCCGTCGACCTTGGCGCGTACATACTGCGCCGCGATCGTGGCATGTCCGACGAACGGAACCGCGTGCCGCGGAGTGAAAAACTTCACCTGCATGTCATGGTCGCCGCTTTCCGCTTCCAGCACGAACGCCGTCTCGCCGTTGACCTCGGAGGCGATGGTCTGCATCTCCTGCTCGGACAGATGATCTGCGTCCAGCACCACGTTGGCGGGATTGCCGCAGAAACGCTGGCGTGTGAACGCATCGACGTGGAACAGCCGACAACGGCGACTCGACATGGCAACCTCAGGGCTCAAGGAAATTTCCCCGCCGTCCTTATGGCGGAAGTAAGGAAGAAGCGCAAGCGAGCTTGCTTCCCCGCAGCGGCAATTCACGTCGAGGAATCGAACGCCACCCGTGCGCAATGAGCTGCCGCGTCAACGGGCAAGTGCGCCGCAGCGCGCGTGGGCCACAAGCGCAGATCGTCCGGGGACTAGGCCCTGAGGCTCGAAGCTGGCTATACTCGCGCCCGCCTAGGGGTGGCCCTGACTGGGGCCTGAGATGCCGGCCGCGATCGTTCGACGAATCGCTCATCGGTGGACCCGTTGAACCTGATCCGGTTAGTACCGGCGTAGGGAGCAGGTCATGCGATTGTCTCGCGTACGAATCAGCCATCCATCCGTCCGTGGAGGATCTGGTTCGGGTCGATCGGAATCGAAGCTGCTTTCGTTGCGTTGTTGCGAACCCGGATCTTCTGCAAAGAGGATCTGGTCATGCGCTTTTCTACTGTGAAAATGGCTGTTGCAATGTGGGCGGGGGCTGCAAGCCTCGCCGCCGCCGCCGGCGCGTCCGCGTCGGCGGATGACGTACTCGAGGAAGTGATCGTCACGGCGACGCTGCGTCAGCAGTCGCTGCTGGAGGCGCCGGTGAGCGTCACGGTCCTCGACGAGGCGACGCTGCGCGATGCAGGTCGCCAGCATTTCGAGGACGTGCTCACCTCGGTGCCGAACCTGCACTGGGCCGGTGGCACGTCGCGGCCGCGTTTTTTCCAACTGCGCGGCATCGGCGAGCGCGAGCAATACGAGGGCGCGCCGAATCCTTCGGTGGGATTCCTGATCGATGACATCGATTTCAGCGGCATCGGCATGCCGGCCACGCTGTTCGATGTGGATCGCATCGAAGTGCTGCGCGGGCCGCAGGGCATGCGTTACGGCGCCAACGCGCTTGCGGGACTCATCGTCATGCGCAGCGCCGATCCCAGGCCTGAGTTCGGTTTCTCCACCGAAGCGTCGCTCGGCGAGTACGACAGCAGATCGGTGGGCGCGGTGGCGACCGGGCCGGTCGAGTCGCTGGATTCCTCGTGGCGCATCGCCGTGCAGCGCTTTCGCAGTGAGGGTTTCCGCACCGATCCTTACCTGCATCGAGACGATACCAATGGTCGCGACGAGTTGACCGCGCGCGTCAAGTGGCGCTGGCAACCGTCCGATACGACCAAGGTCGATCTGACCTGGCTGCACGCCGATCTGGACAATGGCTACGATGCCTGGTCGATCGACAATTCGCGACGCTCGCTCTCCGATCGTCCCGGCAAGGATGCGCAGAAGGCCGATGGCGGCTCGCTGCGTATCGAAACCCGCGCCGGCTCCATCGGCTCGCTGACGGCGATTGCGGCGCTGGCCGATTCCGACGGCGACTACAGCTTCGACGGCGATTGGGGCAATGCCGACAGCTGGGCGCCTTACACGTACGACTATTTCTATCGGGCGCAGACCAACCGCCGCACGCGCAGTTTCGAAGTGCGGCTGGCATCGGATGCGGCGGAGAAGGTCGGGGACATCGCCTGGCTGGTGGGCGCCTACACGTTGAGCCTGGACGAGCGTATTCACGAGATCAGTGTCGGCGAGTACGTGGACCCGTTTACGCCGGAGTACTCGGGTTCGTCGGACGACGTCCTTACCAGCAACTACGATGCGCGCAATATCGCCGTGTTCGGCCAGCTCGACGGCAACCTGAGCGAACGCTGGGGTTGGTCGTTCGGCCTGCGTGCCGAGCAGCGCGATGCGGACTACAGAGACAGCGGCGTGCAGAAGGACGAACCGCGTGTTACGAGCACGAGCGAGGACGACACGATGTGGGGCGGGCAGGCGACGCTGCATTTCGATGTGCAGCCGAACGTGCGCCTGTTCTCGACACTGTCGCGCGGCTACAAAGCCGGTGGTTTCAACCTGGGGCGGGCGGCAGCGATTCGCGAGCGCTTTGCTCCGGAATACCTGTGGAGCCTGGACGTGGGCGCGAAGGGCGAGTGGTTCGAGCGGCGCCTGTACGCGGACATCACGGCGTTCTACATGAAGCGCGAGGACATGCAGGTTGCCACCGGCGTGCAGCTCGACCCCATCGGTGATCCGAACAGCTATCTGTTCTTCACGGACAATGCCTCGGGTGGACGCAACGCGGGAATCGAGACGAGCGTGCGATGGCGCGTTACTCGAGAGCTGGAGCTGGGCGGGTCGCTCGGCCTGCTGCACACGCGCTATTCGGGTTATCGTCCGGAAGGCACCGATATCAGTAATCGCGATCAGGCTCACGCGCCGGAATATCAGCTGTCGCTCAATGCTACGTGGCGCTCGCCGCTGGGATGGATGGCGCGGGTGGATTTCTCGGCGATCGACGACTACTACTTCGACGTGCCGTCGAACGATCCGGTGGCGAACAACCAGCGTGCGCCGGCGTATTCGTTGACCAACCTGAAGCTGGGTTACGAAGGCGCCAACTGGGCCGTGTATCTGTGGGGCCGCAACGTCTTCGACGAGGACTATGTCGTGCGCGGCTTCTATTTCGGCAACGAACCGCCCGATTTCGCCAACAAGCGCTACACCCAGCTGGGTGAGCCGCGGCAGTTCGGTGTGAGCGCCCGTTGGGAGTTTTGAGAATCGTCGCTGCCGTGCAGAGCCTGCCCTCGCGCAGGCGGCAGCGGGGTCCATCCTGCAACGCAGATGGATGCCGCGCCGTTCACGGGAATGACGTCTTGCGAATGTCACTTTTATTGTTGTGGAGATCATGATGCGTACCGCCATCGAAATCAGCCTTTATCCCCTCGACGCGGATTTCATTCCGTCCATCAAGGGCTTCATCGACCGGCTCAACACCTACCCGGAACTGCAGGTCACCACCAATGCCATGAGCACGCAGGTCGCCGGCGAACATCAGCGGCTGTTCGAGATCCTCGGCAAGGAAACCGCGGCGACCTTCGGCGAAGGCGGACGCAAGGTGTTCGTGATGAAGGTGCTCGGCGGAGAGGCGAAGTGACGATGGGCCTCGCAAGCGCGCTCTGGGCAGCGCGCTTGCCCCGGCGCAATGTCGGGGAGCGTTCGTCGATTGCGCTCGGCTGCAATCCCGGTGCGACTCGCTTCCGGATTTGCCCGTAGCCAGGGAGAGCATCGTGTCATCGCTCATTTCGCAGCTTGCAGCCACTTCGCCGTGGGAAGCCGCCGGAGCCGCGCTCGGACTCGCCTATCTGCTGTTTGCGGTGCGCCGCAACCTGTTGTGCTGGCTCTGCGCCTTTGCCAGCACGGCGATCTATCTCGTGCTGTTCGCGCGTGCCGCGCTATATATGCAGTCGGCATTGCAGGTGTTCTACCTGGTCATGGCGGTGTATGGCTTCATCGAATGGCGCCGCGGCCGATCCGATTCGGGCGAGGTGCTGATCCGCTCCTGGACGGTGCGGCAGCACCTTGCCGCGGCGGCACTGGTCATCGTCGCCACGCTGATCAATGGCTGGCTGCTGACCAGGACGGATGCGGCGGCGCCTTACATGGATTCGCTGGTGACCTGGGGCAGCGTCGTGACCACCTGGATGGTGGCGCGGCGCGTGATCGAGAACTGGCTGTACTGGATCGTGATCGACGGCATCGCGGCCTGGCTGTACTTCACGCAAGGGCTGCTGGCGACCGCGCTGCTGTTCGTGATCTATCTCGGCATCGTCGTTCGCGGCTACTTTGCATGGCGTCGCGAGCTGGTCGAACAGCGACAGGCGTCGAATGCTTCGGCTGCGGTGGCGGAAACCCATGCTGCCTGAAGCAGTTCGCACCGCGCTGTCCGGCATCGAGATCGGTGGCGTTCGCAGCGCGGAGCGCATCAAGCACGGCCTGACCAATGAAAGCTGGTTGGTGCATAGCGACGCGGGCGCGGTGGTGGTGCGACTGAGCAATACCGAAGAGGTATCGCTTCAGATCAATCGCGTCAGCGAAGCGTTGATTCTCGAAACCGTCGCACGTGCGGGGATCGGACCTGAAGTCATTCGCTGCGACCCGGCGCGTCATTTGCTGGTGACGCGCTACGCTGGCGAAACCTGGTCCGAAGCGGATGCGTTGGAGCCGAGCAATATAGGGCGTGTCGCTCGGCTTCTGCACAAACTACATTCGGTGCCGCCGCCGCAAAGCATCCAGCGCGTCGATCTGGTAGCGGTGGTCGATGGTTACCTACAGACCCTCGACGAACACGGCATCCACGGTCCCGCAGGTACACCTGCGCAGCAAACGCGGGCCAGAGAGAGTGCAGCCACGCTGCAGCAGGATTCCGATCCTTGCCTGTGCCACAACGACGTCCACTCGCTGAACATCGTCGACGATGGCGAACTGCGGCTGATCGACTGGGAATATGCGGGTCTGGGCGAACGCTTGTTCGATCTCGCATCCATCTGCGTCTACCATCGTTACGATCAGCGTCAGCGCGAACTGCTGCTGGCGGCGTATGTAGGTCAGTCGCAGATGGGATCCGAGCCTCGTCTCGAGCTTGCCTGCTGGCTGTTCGACTACGTGCGCGAGCTGTGGACCGCGGTCCGCGAGCTCGGCTGAGCTTTTTGCGCTCCGGCCGGCTAGTGCTCGGCCCTCAGGTCACTGCTGTATCGCTCGCATCGCTCGTGGGTGGGAGCGACGATGCGATACATCGCCGCTCAGCCCAATGACTTCCTGCTATTTCTTGCCTTCCGTCTGCCGTGCCACGGCCTCGGCGGCGGCCTTGATGGCTTCCGGATCGCCGAGGAAGCGCCGCGACAGGGGTTTCAGGTTGGCGTCGAGCTCGTAGTGGATGGGCACGCCGGTGGGAATGTTGAACTCGACGATGTCTTCGTTGGACATGTTGTCGAGCATCTTCACCAGCGCGCGCAGGCTGTTGCCGTGCGCAACCACCAGCACATTGCGGCCGGCCTTCAGCTCCGGTGCGATCCGGTCGTTCCAGTAGGGCAGCACGCGATCCAGCGTGGTCTTCAGCGATTCGGTCGCAGGCAGCTCTTCCGGCCTGAGCGCGGCATAGCGCCGCTCGAAACGTGGATGGCGCTTGTCATCGAGCGACAGTGCAGGAGGAGGGATGTCATAGCTGCGACGCCAGATCTTGACCTGGTCTGCGCCGTGCTTTTCGACCGTCTGCGCCTTGTTCAGGCCCTGCAGTGCGCCGTAGTGGCGCTCGTTCAGCCGCCAGCTGCGTTCCACCGGCAGCCACATCAGGTCCATCTCGTCCAGCGTGATCCACAGCGTGCGGATGGCGCGCTTGAGCACGGAGGTGAACGCCACGTCGAACTCGAAACCCTCGGCCTTCAGCAGCCGGCCGGCTTCGCGGGCCTCGATGCGGCCCTGCTCGGTCAGGTCGACATCGACCCAGCCGGTGAACAGATTTTCCAGATTCCAGAGGCTTTGGCCGTGACGGACCAGAACGAGTTTGCCGGGCATGTCGATAAGGGGGCGCAAGGAGGTGGAACGGGAAGCGCTTTATACCAGAAGGCGCGCGGGTCTTCAGGCGGATGCCGGCTCGACCGGCAGCGCGATGGCGCAGCTGCCTTGTATTTCATACGGCGGCTGCGCGTCGGGCTGCGGTAAAAGGTAAGTCCGGGCGCCAGATTCTCCATCTGGAGCCCGGGTTGGAAGGCCTGGCTTACTCCTGGATCTTGGTCATTCCCGCGCAGGCGGGAATCCATCCGAATCCGCAGGATGGACTCCCGCTTCCGCCTGCGGGGGCGGGCTCTGCGAGGCAGTGACGAGCAACGCAGAGCGCCCTGAAAAGTGGCCGGCTATCTTTCCTCCGCCATCGCTCGTACCGCCTGCAACGCCACCGACAACGTGGCGAAATCCATGGTCGGCAGGCTGCGCATGTCGTTGAGTGTCTGCCGCACATGGGCAATGGCCGTGGACTTGCGATTCAGCCACGTGTCCACCGCGTCTGCCGGCGGCGCCTTCTTCGACTTGCCCAGCACTTGCAGGCACAGCTTGCGCTGCAGATCGTAGATGTTGTTGCGCAGCGTGCCGCGCGCCACTGCTTGCCAATGGCCATTCACGCCGAGCGCTTCGATCTGCTTACGGATCCAGTCCAGCGACAGCGCTGTGCCGACGCTGAAATAGATCGTTGCCACCGCTTCGATCGGCACACCGGTCTGGCCGGCGATGTCCACCAGGTCCGGTCCGGAGCGCAACGCCGCCAGGCTGGCCATGCGCTTGCTCAGGGCCTCGGGGACCTTCGCGGCACGGTAGGCTGCATGCTGCTGCTGGAAAACCTCCAGATCGGCACCCGACAGCACGCGCGGCAGTGCTCGGTCGAGCTTGGTCAGCTCGGAGCTCAGGCGGCTCACCTGCTGCTCGATGTGCAGCTCGCCGGGATGGCGATGGATCAGCCAGTACGTGCAGAAGCGCAGCAGCCGCGTCGTCTCGAACATCATTTCGTACTGGGTGTTCGCGTCGACCTTCGCGTCCAGCGCCTCGATATCGCTCCAGGTGGTGCGCATGTCGAACGCCTCGCGGGCGATTGCATAGGCGCGAACGATGGTTGCGGCCTTCGCTCCCGTGTCCTCCTGCGTACGTCGCGCGAACGATGCACCCATGCGATTCACCATGCTGTTGGTGGTCGCGGTGGCGATGATCTCGCGGCGCAGCTGATGCTGTTTCAGGTACTTGCCGAAGCGCTTCTGCATCTGCGCGGGGAAATACCGTTCCAGCTCGCGCGCCAGGTACGGGTCCTCCGGCACGTCCGAATCGATCAGCAACGTGTTCAGCGCCATCTTTGCGTAGGACAGCAGGATCGCCAGTTCCGGACGCGTCAGTCCGCGGCCCGCCTTGTGGCGCTCGTCGATCTCCTCGCTGGTCGGCAGGAACTCCAGGCCGCGATCGAGCAGGCCCGACAGCTCCAGCGAGCGGATCGTGTGGACGTGTTCCAGCAGATCCTTCACGGAGCGCGCTTCCAGCATCGACAGCGCCTGGCTCTGCAGGTAGTTGTCGCGCAGCACCAGTGAGGCGACTTGCTCCGTCATGTCCACCAGCAGCTTGTTGCGCTTGGCCAGCGTCAGGCCGGCGCGCTTGGGCAGCGAGTTGAGCAGGATCTTGATGTTGACTTCATGGTCGGAGCAGTCGACGCCGCCGGAGTTGTCGACGAAGTCGGTGTTCAGCCGGCCGCCGTTCAGTGCGTACTCGATGCGTCCGCGCTGCGAACAGCCGAGATTGCCACCTTCACCGACGACCTTGCAGCGCAAGTCCTTGCCGTTGACGCGCACGCCGTCGTTGGCGCGATCGCCGACCTCGGCATTGCTCTCGTCGCTGGCCTTCACGTAAGTGCCGATGCCGCCGTTCCACAACAGGTCGACCTTCATGCACAGCACGGCGCGAATCAGCTCCTGCGGTGTGAGCGTGTCGCGCTCCAGTCCCAGCATGGCCTGCGCCTGCGGGGAAATCTTCAGCGACTTGGCGCTGCGCGGATAAATGCCGCCGCCCTTGGAGATCAGCTTGCGGTTGTAGTCCTCCCAGGACGAACGCGGCAGGGCGAACAGGCGCTGGCGCTCGGCGAAGCTCGCAGCCGCATCCGGATCCGGGTCCAGGAAAATGTTCTGGTGATTGAACGCGGCCAGCAGTCGCAGGTGCGGCGACTGCAGCATGCCGTTGCCGAACACGTCGCCGGCCATGTCGCCGATGCCGATCGCCGTGAAGTTCTGCGACTGGGTATCGACGCCCAGCTCGCGGAAGTGGCGCTTGACGCATTCCCACGCGCCGCGGGCGGTGATGCCCATCTTCTTGTGGTCGTAGCCGGCCGATCCGCCGGAGGCGAACGCGTCGCCCAGCCAGAAGTTGTATTCGGCAGCGATCCGGTTGGCGGTATCGGAGAAGGTCGCCGTGCCCTTGTCGGCGGCGACCACCAGGTATGCATCGTCAGGATCGCGGCGGACCACCTGCGGCGGCGGCACGATACGGCCGTCGACGACGTTGTCGGTGAGGTCCAGCAGACCGCGGATGAAGGTGCGGTAGCACTCGATGCCTTCGCGCTGCGTGTCCTCACGGCTGGCGTTGACGGGCAGTCGCTTGGGCACGAAGCCGCCCTTGGCGCCGACCGGCACGATCACCGTGTTCTTCACGTTCTGCGCCTTCATCAGGCCCAGCACTTCGGTGCGGAAGTCTTCGCGGCGATCGGACCAGCGGATGCCGCCGCGCGCCACCTTGCCCATGCGCAGGTGTACGCCTTCGACTCGCGGCGAGTACACGAAGATCTCGAACGCCGGCCGCGGTTGCGGCAGATCGGCGATGTTGCGCGAGTCGAGTTTGAAGGAGACGTACGATTTCCAGGGCTCGCTCGGGTTCTGCGCCGTGACATCGGTCTGGAAATAGTTGGTGCGCAGCGTTGCGGCGATGGCACCGGCGAAGCGCCGCAGAATGCGGTCTTCATCCGGGCTGGTCACGGCGTCGAGCTGCTTCGCCAACTGCTTGTGCAGTCGTGTGATCTCGGCCTTGGACTGCGCCGGCTTGCGCGCCGGATCGAACTGCGCCTCGAAGATGGCGGACAGCGTGGCCGTGATGGCGGCGTTGGACGCCATGACCTGCTCCATGTAGGCCTGGCTGAAGGCGACGCCGCCCTGTAATACGAAACGGCAATACGCACGCAGCACCATCGCCTGGCGCCAGGTGAGGTCGGCGGCGACGATCAGCCGGTTGAAGCCGTCGTTCTCGGCGCGGCCGCTCCATACGGCGAGGAAGGCATCGGTGAACCGTTCGCCCAGCTTGGCGGGATCGACGATCGCGCCGTCACGACGCAGCATCTCGAAGTCCTGCAACCAGATTTCCCGATTGCGGGTGGCATCCTGCGGCCGCGGCGGAGTGATCCGGTACGGACGCTCGCTCAGCACGGTGAAGCCGAGATTTTCGAGAACCGGCAGCGCCCGCGACAGCGGAATCGGCGAGGCGGAGCGCAGCAGGCGGAAATGGACCGCCTTGTCCTTGCCTCGTACCAATCGCATCGAGACACGGTCGCCGTCGCGCAGCACCTGGTCGATCTGCGTCGCGTCCTCGACCGCCATGTCGGTCGACGCGTCTTCCTCGTAAGCGGCGGGAAAGGCGCCGGTCAGGCGCTCGGCCAGCTCCAGACCCGCGAGCTCGCCATGCTTGAGGATCAGTGCTTCGCGCAGGCGATCGTCCCAGGTGCGAATCGCTTCGGCGATTTCCTGTTCCAGCGCGTCGACGTCGATGTGCGGGCCGTCGTCCTGCGGCAGGCGCACGATCATGTGCACTCGTGCCAGCGCCGATTCGGACAGCTGCACCTGCGATTCGATGCCGACCGCGTGCAGGCGATCGCGCACCAGGGCTTCGATCTTGTTGCGGACCTGGGTGTTGTAGCGGTCGCGCGGCACGAAGATCATGCCGGAATAGAAACGGCCGAAGCCGTCGAGCCGCATGAAAACCCGCACGCGGTGCCGCTCGTAGAGATTGACGATGCCGCGCACGATGCGGGTCAAGTCGGCGACGCGCGCCTGGAACAGTTCGTCGCGTGGATACGTCTCGAGCACGTGCATGAGGGCCTTGCCGTCATGGCTGACGGGATCCAGCCCGAAATGGCTGATGACCCGCTCGATCTTGTGTCGCAGCAGCGGGATCTCGCGCGGGCTGCGGCTGTACACGGAAGAGGTGAACAGGCCCAGGAAGCGCTGCTCGCCGGTGACACGCCCGGCCTTGTCGAAGGTCTTGATGCCGACGTAGTCGAGATAGGTGGCGCGATGCACCGTGGAGATGGAGTTCGCCTTGGTGATCGTGAGCAAGTCAGGCTCACGTGCGTGAGCGCGCATTTCTCCGGCGAGTATCGTTGGCTCCAGGCGGCGGCCCGGGCGTTCGCGCAGAATGCCCATGCCGGTGCCCGGTATCGCTTCCAGCACGTCTTCGGTGCGGCCGCGTTTGAGCCGGTATTCGCGATAGCCCAGGAAGGTGAAGTGGTTGGCTTCCATCCATTCGAGCAATGCGCCGACCTCGCGTGCTTCGCTGGCGGGCGTGGGCGGCGGGTTGCTTTCGATCTCCTTGGCGATCGCAAGCGCACGGCTGCGCATGGGCCGCCAGTCGATCACCGCCAGGCGTACGTCCTCGATCACGCTCAGCAGCTTGCGCTCCAGTTCCTTGAGCCGGGCCGGATCGCCGATGCGGTCGATCTCGATGTGCT
Source organism: Povalibacter sp. (assembly GCA_035556415.1). Taxonomy (GTDB): domain Bacteria; phylum Pseudomonadota; class Gammaproteobacteria; order Steroidobacterales; family Steroidobacteraceae; genus Steroidobacter. Next base: position 12,361 of record DATMEZ010000228.1, on the reverse strand, counting down.
GCCAGGATTCGACGGTGAACTTGCCTTTGCCGTTGGCGCCGTCGCCCAGCTCCACCAGGCGGCCGGCGCCGTCGCGGCGCACGCTGATGATGGGATGGACCATCAGGTGGATGGTCAGACCGGCCTGGTTGAGCACCATGCCGAGCGAGTCCACCAGGAAGGGCATGTCGTCGACCACGACCTCGACGATGGAGTGCGTGGACGACCAGCCGTCGGTGCCCGGGTCGGTGTTGAAAACGCGAACTGCCGGACGGCCGCGCCGCCGTACGGCGGCGAAGCGAAACTGGCCGAGCGCTGCTGCCGCCAGATCGGCGCTGCTGTACTGGGCGAGGTCCTCTTCGGCGACGCCGCGGTAGTAATGGCGAATGAAATTCTCTGCAGCCACCGGGTCGCGACGCTGGCGCGTGCGCTTGGCGATGGAGGCGATGCGTTCGATGATTTTCTTGCGAGCCGCGGGGATGGTGCCGTGCATGGTGTTGGATTCGATGAAAGTGATGGAGTGATGTAATCGAGTCAGCGCTGCAACTGCAATTCGTAGTCATCCGCGCGATTGCCGCAGACTGCGGCAATCGCGTCAGGCAGGCTGGATGAGATCGGCGATCACTGCCGCCAGGAAGCGGCAGGCCTCGCCGCCGGTGATGCAGCGGTGGTCGAAAGTCAGTGACAAGGGCAGACGCGTGTGTATCTCCGGCGCGTTGGCGCCGGCCACGACATCGCGTTGCAGTTTTCCGGCGCCCAGGATCGCCACGGTCGGCGGTACGACCAGAGGCGTGGCGTAACGGCCGGCCAGCGTGCCGAAATTCGATAGCGTGAAGGTGTAGTCGCGCATTTCCTCGGGCGCGACGCTGCGGCTGCGGGTTCGTTCCTTCAGCCCATTCAACGCTTGACGCAGTTGCGCCGCGGATTGTGCGCCAACGTCCCGCAGCACCGGCACGATCAACCCTTCGCTGGTGTCGACGGCAATCGCCAGATGGATCTGCTGCATGACCTTGCGCGAGGGACCGGCAGGATCGAACAGCGCATTGAGTCCGGGCTCGGCCTTTGCGCCGGCGGCGATGGCGCGGATCAGGCGGATCGTGATATCGGCGCGGTTGGTCCAGGCTTCGATATCGGCATCGTCGAAGATGGTGCACATCGCGACTTCATCGCGCGATAGCGACATGCTCGCCGACATGGCTTTGCGCGGGCCGCGTAGACGATCGGCGTCAGTCAATCCGGGAACATTGGGTGTCCCAGTCTTTGCGCGAGCGCTGCTCAGATTCGACGCTGCCAGCACGTCGTCGACGCTGACGAGTCCATGCCGGCCGGTGGCGCGGCATGAAGCAAGATCGACGCCGAGGCGCTTGGCGATCATGCGCACAGCCGGTGCTGCACGAACCCGTTCGCGTGCGCCACGGCGCTGACGGCCGGCAATGGCCCGATCGACGAATTCCTCGCTGCTCGAAGCCATGTGGCCGACGACCATGCCCTGGCCGGCCGAAGTTCCGCCGCCGAACGAAGACTTCGTGGCGTGCGCCGTGCCCACAGGCAGATCGAAATCCACCAGCGGCCGGCCGGTCTGCACGGTGTCTCCAGGCTGCGCGTGGAGCTTCACGATGGTGCCGGTGTACGGGCTGGGCACTTCGACCACGGCCTTGGCCGTTTCCACCGACAGCATGGGCTGATCCAGCGTCACGCGATCACCGACCTTCACGTGCCAGGCGACGATTTCGGCTTCCGGCAATCCTTCGCCCAGATCGGGAAGATTGAATGTGGTCACGGCTGCTCCAGCGTCGCCTGCACCGCATCGACGATGCGCGCAATGCTCGGAATGAACTCATTCTCGAGCCGGTACAAGGGAATGACGGTGTCGTAGCCGGTCACGCGCTTGATCGGTGCGACCAGATCGTACAGGCCTTCGTCGGCGACGATGGCGGCGATCTCGGCGCCCACGGCGCAGTTGCGTGCCGCTTCGTGCACGATGACCAGGCGTCCAGTCTTGGCGACCGAGTCGAGAATGGTTGCGGAATCGATCGGGCTGACGGTGGCCAGGTCGATGACTTCGGCGCTCACACCCTGGCGCGCCAGCTGCTCGGCTGCCTTGAGCACGTCCACCGTCATCGCGCCCCAGGTGACGAGCGTCACGTCCGTGCCTTCGCGCAGGATGTAGCAGACGTCGAGCGGCAGCGCCGCGCCATTGTCCGCGACTTCCTGTTTCACATATCGATAAATGCGGGTGGGCTCGAGAAAGATCACTGGATCCGGCTCGCGAATCGCCGCGAGCAACAGGCCGTAAGCACGCCCGGGCGACGAGGGGCACACGACGCGGATGCCGGGAATGTGCGCCAGCATGGATTCCACCGCTTCGGAATGATGCTCCGGCGCGTGGATGCCGCCGCCGTGCGGCATGCGCAGCACCACCGGGCAGCTGAGCCGGCCGCGGGTGCGGTGACGCATGCGGCTCATGTGATTGACGATCTGGTCGATGGCCGGATAGACGAAGCCCATGAACTGGATCTCGGCCACCGGCTTCATGCCTTGTGTGGACAGGCCGACGCACATGCCGCCGATCATGTTCTCGGCCAGCGGCGTGTCCTGCACTCGGTCCGTGCCGAAGCGCTCCTGCAAGCCCGCAGTGGCACGGAACACGCCGCCGGTGCGGCCGACGTCCTCGCCCAGCACGACCACGCTGGGGTCGTGTTCGAGTTCCCACGCCTGCGCCATCGCAATGGCCTCGATCATGGTTATCTTGGGCATTGCGGAACGGGCGGCTAGTGCGACGGATCGGTGCTGCCGGCGTAGCGGCGGGCCAGCATCTTCTGGATTTCCACGTACGGCGGCGGATTGGCGAACAGATGCTCGAACATGGCGTCGGTCGAGGCCGTCGGCGTGCTCAGATATTCCTGCACGGCGGCTTCGACTTCGCGCGAGAACTCGGCTTTCATCGCCTGCTCGCGTGCCTCGTCGAGCGCGCCGCGTTGTGTCAGCAACTGGCGCAGCCGGATCATGGGCTCGATCTTCCAGGCTGCGGCGACTTCAGCCTCCTTGCGATAACGGGAGGCATCGTCCGCGGTGGTGTGGTCGCTCAGCCGGTAGGTAACCGCTTCGATCACAGTGGGGCCGCCACCGTCGCGGGCGCGGGCGAGCGCCTGTTCGGTCGCGGCGCGCACCGCGATCACGTCGTTGCCGTCGACCTGTATTCCGGGAATGCCTGCTGCGATGGCCTTCTGCGCCAGGGTTCGCGCCGCAGTCTGCTCTTCGATGGGGACGGAGATCGCCCACTTGTTGTTCACGATCATGAACACGGCCGGCAGCTGCTTGGCGCCAGCAAGATTGATCGCTTCGTAGAAGGAGCCTTCCGAGGTGCCGCCGTCGCCGATGTAGGCGAGTGCACAGCGCGGTTCCTTGCGGATCTTGAATGCCAGCGCCGCGCCGGCGGCATGCAGCGTTTGTGTTGCGATCGGCACGCACCAGGGGAAGTCGTGGCGCGGGCCGGCGAAATCATTGCCGCGCTCGTCGCCGCCCCAGTAGAGCAACACGTCGCTCATGCGCACGCCGCGCCAGAACAGCGTGCCGATCTCGCGATAGACGATGGCTACGCAATCCTCCGGCCGTAATGCGGCGCCGACGCCGATGTGCACAGCTTCCTGGCCGAGGCAGGGCGCGTATGTGCCGAGTTTGCCGGTGCGCTGCAGGTTGATGGCCTTGGCATCGAAGGTGCGGGCGCGGAGCATGGCCGCGAACATCTTCAGCAGCTCGCTGTTGTCGCGGGCGAAGACGGGAGGGTCGTTGACGAGGCTGCCCTGGGGCTCGAGATGTTGCAGATACGGGATCCGGAACTCCGCGACCGTTCTCACCTTATCCCCTCCTTGCAGGGAGTCAGATTCGAAACCGGCGGCAATTATAGCCGCGATGACGCGTCAATTTGTGGTTCGCACACGCAACTTTGATGCGGAAAACTTACGATGGATCCACGAATGTTCATGACATGGAGCAGGCGCGCTCCATCAAACGTGCGAGCAACTCATCCAGAGCACGCCGCTCTTCGGAATTCAATACCGCAAGCAGGTCTTCCTCGTAGCGCAGCGCCAGTGGCGCCACCTGGGTGTATACCGCTTCGCCAGCACTCGACAGCCGCAGGACCGATCGGCGCCGATCGTTCTTGTCGTAGCTGCGCTTCAGACGGCGCGAGGCGATCAGCCTCTGCACGGCGCGGCTGACAGCGACCTTGTCCATGGCGGTGCGTTCGGCCACCTCGACGGCAGACAGGTCCGGGTAGCGGGCCAGCACGGCGATGACGCGCCATTCGGGGACTGACAGGTCGAACTGGCGCTCGTAGGCGTTCGCGATGTGCATGCTGATGGTATTGGTCAGCACCGACAGCCGATAGGGAAGGAACTGGTCCAGATGCAACTGGTCGGTATTGCTGCGGCCCGTGGCTTTAGGCTTCGAGATGGCGGCGCCCATGTGTCATATTCACCGTGGCTGGCAAAGGCTTTGTCTTGACTCGCCACGGAAAAATAGTTTCAATTGAAACTATTGGCCACGGCGGCCGGCGCACAGATTGCGGTATGCAATGCGGCGTTGCAATGACCGGCGCAAGGTCCTGGACTCGTGCAAGAGGGTGAAATCATGAATGCGGATGCGCGCAACAATCCAATGGGTACCGATGGGTTCGAGTTCGTGGAGTACACCGCGCCGGATCCCGAGCTGCTGCGCGTGCTGTTCGAGCGGCTGGGTTTTCCGGTAACGGCGCGGCATCGCAGCAAGAACGTGACCCTGCATCGCCAGGGTGACATCAACTTCATCGTCAACGCCGAGCCCGACAGCTTCGGCCAGCGCTTCGCGCGCGAGCACGGCCCCTCGGCCTGTGCCATGGCGTTCCGCGTCAAGGATGCCTCGTACGCCTATCGCCGCTGCCTCGAACTGGGCGCCAAACCGGTCGAAACGCGGGTCGGTCCGATGGAGCTGCAGATTCCGGCCATCGAAGGTATCGGCGGCAGCCTGGTCTACCTGGTCGATCGCTACGGCGAGCAGACCATCTATGACGTGGATTTCGTGCCGGTGCCGGGTGCGGCTGCCGCCAGCCGCCGCGCGGGCCTGACCTACATCGACCATCTCACCCACAACGTGGCGCGCGGCAACATGGACAAGTGGGCCGGCTTCTACGAGAAGCTGTTCAACTTCCGCGAGATCCGCTACTTCGACATCGAAGGCAAGAAGACCGGGCTGTTCAGCCGCGCCATGACCAGCCCCTGCGGAAAGATCCGCATCCCGATCAACGAGTCGCAGGACGACAAGTCGCAGATCGAGGAATACCTGCGGGAGTACCACGGCGAGGGTATCCAGCACATCGCGCTGGGCACCGGCGACATCTTCTCGACGGTCGACGTGCTGCGCTCGCAGGGCGTGCAGTTCCAGGACACGCCGGACACTTATTATGAAGGTGTCGATGCGCGCGTCAGCGGCCACCGCGAGAACCTGGATGAGCTGAAGAAGCGTCGCATCCTGATCGACGGCAACCCCGGCAACGGCGAGGGCCTGCTGCTGCAGATCTTCACCCAGAACGTGATCGGTCCGATCTTCTTCGAGATCATCCAGCGCAAGGGCAACGAGGGCTTCGGCGAGGGCAATTTCAAGGCCCTGTTCGAGTCCATCGAGCTGGACCAGATGCGCCGCGGCGTGCTCTGAGCCGGGCGTGACCGCGGCTCATTCAAGGAGAGCGTCATGAAACGCCGAATTTCATTCCCTCGCGTCGAAGGTACGGCGTCGCGGCAGGCGCACGCCGACATGCCCGAAGGCACCTACGAGCGCGAGATCAGCAAGGAAGGCTTTTTCGGCCCGGCCAGCATGTTCCATCACAAGCACCCGCCCACCGGCTGGGTGGAGTTCGAAGGGCCGCTGCGTCCGCACGCCTTCGACCTGAACCGCCTGCCCAGCGCGAACGCTTCGCCCTGGGCAGCGGCCGAGGTGCTGCGTAACGCGAACGTGCGTGTGCGGTTCTGGAGCGCCGCCGCGTCGATGGACCATCTGGTCCGCAATGCCGACGGTGACGATTTGTTGTTCGTGCACACGGGAGCGGGTGAGTTTTTCTGCGACTACGGTCACCTCAGCATCCGCGCGGGCGACTACGTCGTGGTGCCGCGCGGCACCATGTGGCGGGTGGAAGTGCGCGAGCCCATGTCGGTGTTGATGATCGAGGCGGTGAATTCCAGCTACGAGCTACCCGACAAGGGGCTGCTGGGTGGGCACGCCATTTTCGATCCGGCGATGCTGGACACGCCGACGCTGGACGCGGCGTTCGTGGCGCAGCAGGCGGATGATCGCGGCGCCTGGCAGGTGCGCATCAAGCGCAACCAGGCGATCTCGACCGTCACCTATCCGTTCAATCCGCTCGATGCCATCGGCTGGCACGGCGATCTGTCGGTGGCCCGCATCAACGTGAAGGATATCCGTCCCATCGCCAGCCACCGCTATCACCTGCCGCCGTCGGCACATACCACGTTCGTGGCCCAGCGTTTCGTGGTCTGTACCTTCACGCCGCGCCCGTTCGAGACCGATCCGGGGGCGCTCAAGGTGCCGTTCTTCCACAACAACGACGATTACGACGAAGTGATCTTCTATCACGCGGGCAACTTCTTCTCGCGCGACAACATCGGCCCCGGCATGATGACTTTGCATCCGTGCGGCTTCACTCACGGCCCGCATCCCAAGGCCCTGAAGAACATGTTGGTGCAGTCGAAGCCTGCCACTGACGAGTACGCGGTGATGATCGATACGCGCGACGGGCTGGAGATTACCGACGCGGCGCAGCAGGTGGAGTGGGAGGGGTACGTCGATTCGTGGAAGCCGAAAGAGCCGGGTTGAGGTCTCGTTCGAGAGGTGACGCTCGTTTGAGCGTGTGCGGATCCGGCGGGGGCATCTCGTTTCGGGACCGCCGTGAACCCCTCCCTGGGGGCTGCCGTCGAAAACATCCTGTTTTCGAGGCCCCCGAAACGAGATGCCCCCGCCCAGAACGACGCTAGGCACCGTGCTGCTCATGGCCACACTGCCTCCAGTGAGCTCTGAAATGCGCGCCAGAACGACGCCTGGCACGATCTTCACTGTCTCTTCTCTTCCAGTGTGATTCTTCAGTTCCGCATCATGGCGGTGGCTCGGCGCCAGGGTGCGCGTCTTCCATCGGGTGCGTCGTCAGCTCGCCTTCCTGCGCCGGTAGTGGCGTGGTCACCGTGCCGTCCGACGGTTGCTCGGTGCTCGAGGCGGGCGTCGAGGTGGAGGCTTGTGCGGCAGGTGCTGCGCCGGCGCCTGAAGCGGAGCGTGTGATGGCTGCGAGGAATGTCTCGGCAGGCGCGGGTGCCGCTGCGGCGTCGCTGCGGATGATCTCGCTCGCCAGGATGCCCGGGCGACCGTAGAACTCCTCGTTGGAGCGGTTGTCGATGGTCAGCGCCGAGCCGTCGAGTGCAACGCCGGCGAACAGGCCGCTGGCGCGCGAATATGAATAGACCTGTGCGGTGAGGCCGATGTCGGTTGCCGCGGAGCTCTGGCGCCCGATCGGGCCGGCGGCCACGGCGGCGTCGGCGCCGAGCGTGATCTTGCCGCCGACGATGCCTTCGATGCTCTGGCGCGAAGTGAACACCAGCACCACGTCCGTGGACTGCACGCCGACCTGGAAGCCGAAGCTGCCGCCGGTGAGATTCACGAATACCGGGTTGCTCCACGAGCCGCCGTCACGGCGCACGACCATTACGCCTTTGCCGCGGCGTCCGCCGATCCCCAGCCCCACTTTGATGACGCTCGGAACCACGGCTACGGCATAGGCGCGCTCGAGCAGCCAGGTCGGAATGTTCTGCTCCGGCATCTGCAGCGATTCGTCGAGCACCTTGGTGGCGGTGAGCAGGCGCGCATCCTGTCGCTCGCCGGCGACGGACGCGGAGGCGCAGAAGATCGTCAGGACGGTGGCCGCGACAGCGGCGGTGAAGGATTGCGTTCGCATCGTTTGCCTGTACCTCTTGGTTGGCCCGTTGCTGCCGATGCTGCTACCTGAGCGGCAGAACATAAGGCTGCGGTGCCCGGTTCCGGACAACAGGAAAGCGCGGGTGCCGTCCGGTGGGACTGTAGCAGATACGATTCGTTCGCGAACGGGGTGCGGGCGAAGCGTCGGCGCGGCTCAGTTCGGGCGTTTGCCCGCGGCCGCGATCTCGTTCTGATTGGTGGCGAGCATGAGCTCGTCGAGTTTGTGCTGCTCGCCGCGATCGGTGTAGAAGCGGGTGATGCGTTCCCGTGCCTTCTGGCGCGTGGCGGTGTCGGCGCCGACGTCCCGGCTCAGGACTTCGTAGCTCTGCACCAGATATTTCTCCGCATCGCGAACCTTGCCTTCGTGAGACAGCGCTTCGCCCAGCGCGTTTGCCGATCGGGCGGCACGCCACGCGGGCGCCTTGGCGCGCTTCCAGCGATTCATCGAGGCGGTCAGCATCGCTTCGGCGTCCGGCAGGCGCTTGGTCGCGAGCAGTACTTCACCGAGCACGTATTCGGCCGAGGCGACGTACTGGTGATCGGGATCGAGCGTCTTGCCGAAAATCTCCAGCGCCTCGCGCAGCTGCGGCTCGGCTTCCAGGTATTTGCCCTGTCGGGTCAGTATCTGCGCCAGCGAGGTGCGCAGATAGCCGGTCATCGAGCTCTGCGCGCCACGCGAGATCTTGTTGATTTCGATGGCCTCGCGGGTGAGTTTTTCCGCCTCGGCAGGCTTGTTCTGCGCCAGTCGCACCTGGGCGAGCGAGTCCAGCGTGTCGGCCACTTTGCTGTTGCCACGCGGATAGAGTACCCGCTGCGCCGACAGGACTCCTTCGTACAGACCGCTGGCTTCCGTGATCTGGCCCTTCAGGAACAGCACGTCGGCCAGGCGCAGATCGGCCATCACCCGGTCGGGGTGCAGCGTCGAATTCGCGACATTGCGATAGATGCTCACGGCCTCGCTCGCCGCCTTTTCCGCGCCGTCCAGGTCGTCGCGCCAGGAGCGGGCATTGGAGATGTCCGTCAGGATCGAGGCCACTTCGGTGCTGCGTGGGCCTTCGATCTCCTTCATGAGGGTCAGGCCCTCGGTGAGATATGTCTCGGCGGTATCCAGCCGGCCGCGCAACTGTTCGAGCCGACCCAGGTCGACCAGCAGCTGCGCTCGTTCCTTGGGAGTGCCGCCGCTGGTGTTCAGCGACGTCAGCGCTTCCTGGAAGGCGTGATCGGATTCGTCGAAGCGCTCCGCATTGCGCAGCGCAATCGCCAGCTCCGTCTGCAAGCGACCAGCCGCGGCGTCGTGCGGCAAGCCGATGCGGTTGCGCGTGTTGATGGCGTCCTGCAGGAACGGAATGGCCTGCCCGGGCAAGCCTTGTCGACGGTAGGCGCGGCCGATCGCTTCGAGCAGTTGCGCCCGCACTTCGGGCTGCTGGTCCAGCTCCACCTGGATGCGGCTGGCGGCTTCGTCGAGCAGCTGTCCGGCGGTCTTCTCCTTGCCGTTGCTCACGAACGGATCGGAAGCCGTGAACACCCGCAGCATGAAGTCCTTGACCTTCTCGGCGCGCTCATTCTGTTGTGTCGCCCGGTCGCGCTCCTGCGCGATGCGTTGGCGCTGCACCGACATGACCACGGCGAACGCCATGACGAACAGCACGAAGGCGGCGGTGACGCTGACGCCGAACGCGTGGCGGCGGACGAAGCGTTGCGAGTAGTAAAGCCAGTTGCCTTGTCGGGCTGTGACCGGCTCTCGCGTCAGATAGCGGCGCACGTCCGCGGCGAACTGTTCGACCGAGCCGTAGCGATGCTGCGGCTCCTTGCGCAGCGCGCGCATGATGATGGCATCGATGTCGCCGGACAGCCGGCGCTGCAATCGATCGGGCGTCAATCCGCGTGCGACCGCGATCGAGGCCATCGACGATTGTCCTTGCGTCGGCGCCGTCTCCGCGGCACGGCGGATCGCAGCGCTCGGACGCTGCGGATCGGTCACACAGATCGAGCGCTCCAGCTCGAGCTGACTGGCGGAGGCGGGCACCACGTAAGGCCGCAGTCCGGTCAGCAGTTCATACAGCACTACGCCCAACGCATACACGTCGCTGGCAGTAGTGACGGAGCGGCCCAGAATCTGTTCCGGGCTGGCGTATTCGGGCGTGAGCAGCCGATCGTTCATGCGCGTCAGCGCCAGCATCGCGGCGGCTTCGCCCACGTCGAGCAGCTTGGCGATGCCGAAGTCCAGCAGCTTCGGCTTGCCTTCGACCGTGACCAGGATGTTGGCGGGCTTCAGGTCGCGGTGCACGATCAGGTTCTGATGCGCGTACTGCACCGCCGTGCAGATTTCCAGGAACAGTTCCAGTCGCTCGCGTACATCGAGCTTGGCGCGATCGCAATAGCGGTCGACCGGCTCGCCATGAACGTATTCCATGACCAGGAAGGGCTGGCCTTCCTCGGTCTCGCCCGCGTCCAGCAGCCGCGCGATGTTCGGGTGATTGAGGCTGGCGAGAATCTGACGCTCGGCGCGAAAGCGCATGCCGAGCTCGCCGTGCACGGTGGCGCTGTCGACGATCTTGATGGCGACCTGCGCCGAGTATTGCCGATCGGCGCGCTCGCCCAGGTAGACCGTTCCGGTGCCGCCATGCCCGAGCACCGAGGCGAGCCGGTAATTGCCCACCACTTTGCCGACCATGGCGCGACGGCGATCGCGCGTAGTCGCGTCCAGCGCCGCACCCAGGGCATGCGTCAGCGGGCCGGTGGCCGTGCCGGTATCACATGCGAGCAGATCGAGCAGCTCATCGCGCAACTCGGCGTCGCCTGCGGTTTCGCGCGTGACGAAAGCCTCGCGCTGATCATCGGGCAACTCCACGGCGTGGCTGAACAGTTCCTGCAGCCGTTCCCACCGCGGGCTGACGGTTTTGCCGGAATGGATCATCCCTGAATCGTCTGAGCTCATAGAACTCCGGAGTCGCGCGGTCGCTGCGGCCGGATCTGACGCAGGATCCAGGCTTTGGCCAGCCGCAGGTCGCGATCGATGGTGGCTTCGGACACTTTGAGCGTTTCGGCGAGCTCCTGATAGGTGAGGCCGCCGAAGTAGTGCAGCTCGACGATCTCCGCCAGCCGGCCGTTATGGGTGGCGAGACGTTGCAGGGCTTCGTCGATTTCCAGCACGTCGATGTCGCCCGAGGTGATCGGGCCGAGATCGTCGGCCTCCAGCTCCAGATCGGCCATCGAGCCGGTGGTCGTGCCGCCGCGCTTGGCACGGGTGCGGGCCTTGGCGTGGTCGACCAGGATGCGCCGCATCTGGCGTGCGGCGACCGCGAAGAAGTGCGCCCGGTCCTGCCAGGACACGTTCATTTCCACGAGCTTGACGAAGGCTTCGTGAACCACGGCCGTGGCCTGCAGCGTGTGGCCCGGCCGCTCATGTTTCATGTAGCGCCGCGCGCGGTCGCGCAGCTCCTCATATATGAGCGGCGTCAGGCGTTCCAGCGCACGCGAATCCCCGGACTGCCAGGCAGACAGTAGCCGGGTCACGGCCTGCCGGTCCGAGAGGGGGATCGCCGCTGCGATGGTATTGCTCAGAAAACGCACTCCTGCGGGAAGGCTATGTCCGGGATTCAATTGGGAATTTAATTGAACACGGCCTCGCCCGCCATTCTGTCACGTCGCTTCGCGCGCACCTCTGGGCGCACCGCCGCAATCGCACTGCGGTCGCCCCTGAATCCATCATCAATGAGTCGCTCCTAAGGGTTTCCCTGCCGATGTCCATCAGGCAGTGGCTGATTTTGGCCTTTTCGCCTCTTTGGCCAATAGCGTTGTGATGGGTGTCACAAGGGGTCGTCGCTTATGTCAGTGACCGACACGGTGTCGGACTAGGTTTATCACTTTTCCCGGGAGGGGTCCCTGACATGCGTAACGTATTTGCCGCTTCTTTTGCTGTTGCCGCCCTGTTGAGCACCGCCGCGGCCGTCGCCGACGGCAGTGAGGGTGCCAAGCGTCCAGTGTTCCAGCTGGCTGACGGTAGCGAAGGGGCGAAGCGTCCCGTTTTCCAGCTGGCCGATGGCAGCGAAGGGGCCAAGCGCCCGGTGTTCCAGCTGGCTGATGGCAGCGAAGGCGCCAAGCGTCCGGTCTTCCAGGTTGCCGATGGCAGCGAAGGTGCGAAGCGCCCGGTGTTCCAGTTGGCTGACGGCAGCGAAGGCGCCAAGCGTCCGGTCTTCCAGGTTGCTGATGGCAGCGAAGGTGCGAAGCGCCCGGTTTTCCAGCTGGCTGATGGCAGCGAAGGCGCCAAGCGCCCGGTCTTCCAGGTTGCTGACGGTAGCGAAGGTGCAAAGCGCCCGGTTTTCCAGCTGGCTGATGGCAGCGAAGGCGCCAAGCGCCCGGTCTTCCA
>DATMEZ010000227.1:0-3973 GCA_035556415.1 Povalibacter sp. | reverse complement strand
TTCGACACGACCCCGATCCGGCCCGCCGGTGAACTATGGGCTGACTGGGAGGGTCTTCATATTTTGCGTGGGAGCCGCGTGCGTGAATGGCTATTCGAGCGATGGATGTAGGGCCGCTGGGTACGCCCTGAGAGGCAAGACCTGGATCACCGATGCCGGGCCCGTACGAGCTGGCATCTATTGCAATTTGTTGTCATGAGCCTAGTATATTTGCAATATTTTTTGTTTTATAGATTGCCTGACAATCAGTTTTTTCGTTTTGATGTTGTTCTTGCGCCTTGATTGAGTCCCAGTGATGTTCGGGAGCTTGGAGCAGATGAAGATTTGCAGCGCTCATTCGATTTCAAGCGGTCGCACACAGTGGGCCAACGGGCGCCTGGCGTCCTGCGGCCGGGTCGTCGTTGCGCTGTTGACAACGCTTGCGGTGGCCAGCTGCTCCACCGGCACCGGTGAACCCGAGAACGCTGCTTCACAGGCGCGCGTCCGGTTGATGTCGGCCAAGCAGTATTCGCTCACGATCGCCTCCATCTTCGGCAGTGACATCAGCGACGCCGTACCGGCGCCGTTGCCGCAGCTCGCACGCACCGACGGCTTGCTTGCCTCGGGGGCCGCGTTCGTCGGCGTGACCTCGGATCAGCTGCAGCAGATCCAGCAGGCGGCCTCCGCGATTGCCACCAAAGTGGTCGACGAAGAGCACCGCGACTTCCTCATTCCGTGCAAGCCCGCCTCGCCCAGCAAGGCTGACGCCGCCTGCGCCACCCAGTTCCTGAAGGAAACCGGGCGGCTGTGGTACCGCCGTCCGCTGGAAGAAGCGAAGCTGGCCAAGCTGGTGACGCAGGCCAACGATGCGGCCGATCAGCTGAACGATTTCTATGCCGGGTTGGGCAGCGCGCTGGAAGGCATGCTGGTCAGCCCCGAAGCGTTGTTCATCGCGGACGAGACCGAGCCGGATCCCGACCACGCCGGGCACCGTCGGCTCGATGCCTATTCGCTGGCCTCGCGTCTGAGCTTCTTCTTGTGGGATGCCGCGCCGGACGATGCGCTGCTGCGTGCTGCCGAAAACGGCGATCTGTATACGAAGAAAGGCCGGGCGCGTGCAGTCGATGCGATGCTGGCGAGCTCGCGCCTGGAGGACGGCGTGCGGGCTTTCTTCGACGACATGATGGCCTTCAATGACTTCGACAGCCTGTCGAAGGATCCGCAGGTCTATCCCGTGGTCACCGGCGCGACGCTGGCCGATGCACGCGAGCAGACCCTGCGCACCATCGTCGATCACCTGCTGGTCAAGAAAGAAGACTATCGCGAACTGTTCACGACCCGCAGCACGTTCATGTCGATGAACCTGGCGGCGGTGTACGGCGTACCCACGGTCAACGAATGGGTGCCGTATGAATTTCCCGAGGGCAGCCCGCGCACCGGATTGTTGACGCAGGTGAGCTTCCTGACTGCGCATGCGCATCCCGCACGCAGCTCGGCGACGCGCCGGGGCAAGGCGCTGCGTGAACTGTTCCTGTGCCAGGTGGTGCCGCCGGCGCCGCCGAACGTCGACTTCTCCAAGCTCGAAGATGCGGATGCAAGCCTGCACACTGCGCGCGAGCGGCTGGCCGTGCATGCGACCAATGCTTCGTGCGCCGGCTGTCACAAGATCATGGATCCCATGGGGCTGGCGCTCGAACATTTCGACGGCGCCGGCGAATACCGCGAAACCGAGAAAGGCGCGCCGCTCGATACCAGCGGCAACCTCGACGGCAAGGAGTTCAAGGACGTCCAGGGCTTGAGCCAGGCGCTGCACGACCACCCGTCGTTGCCGACCTGCCTGGTCAAGCGCGTGTACAGCTACGGTACTGGCGGTCCGAGCTCGGTATCCAAGGACCGGGAGCTGCTGGCGCACTTCAGCGAGCGTTTTGCCAAGGCCGGCTACCGGCTGCCCGATCTGCTGCGCGACATCGCGCTCAGCAACGCATTCTCGGAGATCAGGGAAGAGCCGAAGAAGCCGGCGACCACCGTGGTCAAGGCGCCGGGCTCAACATCGACGCAGCGCGTCGCCGACGCGGGAACAGAAGGCTGATTGCAGGCTCTGAGGTCTTGAAGGCCCTCGAGCCAAGAACACGAACTGAGGAGATTGCCCCATGAACAGACGCAAAGTGCTACGAGGTATGTTGGGCGGCTGCGCCGTCAACGTGGCCCTGCCTCTCCTCAACTGCTTTCTGAACGACAACGGCACCGCGCTCGCCTCCGGCGCGCCGATCCCGCAGCGCTTCGGCACCTGGCAGTGGGGCCTGGGGATGAGCGAGGCCATTTTCGTTCCCAAGAAGACCGGACCGAATTTCGATCTGCCGCCGGAGATCGCGCCGCTCAAGCCGGTCCAGAAGCACATCAACCTGTTCACCAATTACAAGGTGTTCAAGGACGCCGCCCCGAACCTGTGTCACCACACCGGCTGGGTGATCCTGCGCTCGGGCATCGCGCCGCTGACGCCCAGCAATCGCCCGGGCGAGACCATCGACGTCACCATCGCCAAGAAGCTCGGCAACGCCACGCGTTTCCGCAACCTGGCGGCGACGGCCACCGGCGACGTGCGCGATACCTTCAGCTACGAGAACGGCAACACCGTCACCAATCCGGAGTGGTCGCCGCTGCGCTTCTACAACCGGCTGTTCGGTGACGGCTTCCAGAACCCCAACGCGTCGGAGTTCAAGCCGGATCCGCGCGTGATGGTGCGCAAGAGCGTGCTGTCCGGCGTACTCGAAGAGACCAAGGCGATGACCAAGAGCGTCGGAACCGAGGATCGCGCCCGCCTGGATCAGTACTTCACGGGGCTGCGCGATCTGGAGCGCCGCATCGATCTGCAGCTGCAGAAGCCCGAGCCGATCGCAGCCTGCAAGCCGGTATCCGCGCCGCAGGACCCGCCCTCGGGCCTGGACGCCAACCTGGTGTCGCAGCGGCACCGCCTGATGACCGATCTGATGCTGATGGCCGTGGCCTGCGATCAGGCGCGCGTCTTCAACATGTTCTATGCCGCGGCTTTCTCGGGCACCACCAAGCCCGGCTACGACAAGCCGCACCACACGGCGACGCACGAGGAGGCCGTGAACGAGACGCAGCATTGCCAGCCGAACGTGTCGTGGTACACGCGGCGTGCGATGGAGGAGTGGGCGTACTTCGTGCAGGCGCTCGCCAACATCAAGGAAGGCGGCGGCACCATGCTCGACAACGTGCTGATCTACGCCACCACCGACCAATCGTTCGCGAAGATCCACGCCATCGAGGGTATCCCCATGTTCACCGCCGGCACCGCCGGTGGTCGCGTCAAGACCGGCCTGCACATCGACGGTGCCGGCACTGCGGGCACGCGGCTGGGCTACACCGCGCTGCAACTGATGGGAGTGGATGTGGGCTCGTGGGGCGACCAGAGCAACAACACCTCCAAGGAGATCGGCGAGATTCTGGTTTGAAGCACGGCGCATGCGCCGTGCTGTTAGGGAATGAATGTTGGCGGGCGCGTGAGCCGGCTCGGGCCGGCGGGTGCCATTCGGGGGGAAATGTGCGTTCGAGAGAATTCGACGTGATGCGGCGCTGGATTTACGCGGCCGGTTTGCAGATAGCGGCGATGGGCTTGGCAAGTGGTGCCTGCGCCGCCGATGCTGCTGGCCCGGCTGCGGCGAGCCAGGTCGAAGCCTATCTGAACGTGCCGATGCCGCCGGGATTCAGGGTCGAGTCTTCCGAGCTGGACGGCCCGGTGTTCGCGGATGCACAGGGTCACACCCTGTACATGTGGCCGTACAACAGCCTGCGCAACGGCTATAGCGGCGAGCAGAAGGGTAAGCCCGCTTGCTACGGCGAAGTGTTGACCGTAACCGCGGGCCTGATGAGCCCGTACCCGCCGGGAGTGCAACTGCCCGATCTGGAGACACGGCCGAGCTGCACCCAGCTGTGGCCGCCGGTGCTCGCTGCCGTGGATGCCAAGCCAGTG
>DATMEZ010000226.1:0-3503 GCA_035556415.1 Povalibacter sp. | reverse complement strand
CGACTTGCCGGAGCCGGAGGCTCCGACGATAGCGACGAATTCGCCGGCGTGGATGCTCAGCGAGACCCCGCGTAGCACATCGACCTGGGGGGCGTCGCCACCGCCGTAGGATTTGCGGATTTGCTGCAGCGTCAGCAGCGGGACCGGATCGCTCACCACTTGAACCAGCGCGCCTTGACGGGCTTCTCGGCTACTCCGAGCACCAGTTCCTCGCCTTCGGACAGGCCCGACAGCACCTCGCCGGTGAGACGGTCGGTGGCACCGATCTTGACTTCGCGCGAACTGATCGTGCCCTCCGCGCCGCGCACGCGAGCCAGGTACATGCTGGGTGAATTGTGTATCGGCTGCAACGCAGCCATGGGCACGGTGACCACGTTACTGGCCTGCGCGACCACGAAGAACACTTGCGCGGTCATCTGCGGCATCAACTCGCCGTCTTTGTTCTCGACGTCGAACAGCACCGTGTACAGCACCACCTTGCCAGTCGCCGGCGTCGTCGTGGCCGCCTGGGCACCCTGGGTCGCCGTGCCGGGTGGTGACGGCAGGATCTGGCGCACTTTGCCTTCCCAGGTGCGGTTCTCCATCCCCAAGGTGGAGAAATACACGCGCATGCCGGGCTTGACCCGTTTGATATCGGCTTCCGACACCTCGGCCCACACGGTCATGGCGGTAAGATCGGCGATGCGCAGAATCAGCGGTGCCTGTTGCGTCGCATTCAAAGTCTGGCCTTCACGGGCATCCAACGACACTACCGTCCCGGCCATGGGCGCATAGATGCGCGTATAACCCAGTTGCGCCTCATCTCCCTTCAAGGTCGACTGGGTCTGTTCGATCTGCGCCTTCAGATTATCGATGCGCGCCAGGGCGGTGCGCAGCGTGGCCTGCGCGATCTGGACATCCTCTTCGCGAGTGGAGCCTTCGGCCGCCATGCGTTCCTGGCGATTGGCCTGCTGGCGCGCCAGTTCCAGCAGCGCCTCCTGCTCGGTGAGTTGTGCCTTCAGTCCGGCGAGCGCGGCTCGGCCGGCATCGACTTTGGCCTGCGCCACACTGGGATCGATCTCGGCCAGCAGCTTGTTCTGCTCCACCGTGTCGCCCGGCTGAACATGAATCTTGCGGATCTGGCCCGAGACCTGCACGCCCACGTCGACATAGCGGCGAGGCTGCAAGGTACCGACGGCCGTCACGCTATTCTGGATGTCGCCGCGCCCCACGGTCACGGTCTCCAGCGACGCCTTGTCGCCACGCAACGCCCATACGGCGACGGCGAACAAACCGATCACGATCAGCGCGAGCTTTAGTTTGCGTGCTCCAGAAGTCTTGAGCATGAAGGATTTTCTTCGAGAATAACGCCGGCCACCATAAACATGACGCCGGAAACAGACATCTGTGCAATTACCAGATATGGCGAACACCGTTCAGAGCCAGCAGCGTCGGGCGCGTGCTGGCTGTGAACGGCATGAATGAGCGGCGATCCATGCCTGGCCGGATCAGGCCGCGCTGCGCTCCAGCAGCGCGAGGAACTCGTGATCAGGCAACAGCGAGCCACCCGTGGTCCAGACCACATGGACCGCATTCTGCCAATGCGACAAGGTGCTGTGAGACGAAGCCCCCTGCGCCGCTTCGATGAACGGCTCGAGCGCGGCAAAGCCGGCGGCCGCAGCCGGCTCCAGACGCAGGCCGGCGTCATGCCAGGCACGGCGAATCCACGACACCATGGACTCGTCGGTCACCGCTACCGCGGCATCGATCATGTGCCCCACCGTGCCGAGCACCAGAGGCGAGGCACTGTGTACCGCCAGACCGTCGGCGATGGTATCGGTACCCAGTCCCAGCTTGGACACGTGCACCGGCGCGCTCGCCCCGGTGCTCAAAGCCGCCAGCATGGATGCGGCACCCACCGGCTCGGCGAAGACGCACACGCAGGCGCTGCCGAACAACTGCTTCAAGGCAAATGTCACACCACCGGGTGCGCCGCCCACCCCGCACGGCAGATAGACGAACAACGGGCGTTCGGCACTGACCCGGATGCCACGGTCGAGCAGTTGCTCGGCCAATTCATGGCCCGCGGCGGCATAGCCAAGGAACAGTTCGCGCGAAGTCTCGTCGTCGACGAAATGAGTGCGGGCACGTCCCACGGATGCGCGGCGCGCACGATCCACGGTCTCATTGAAGTCGCAATCATGCTCGACCACGGTAGCGCCCAGCTTGCGCAGCCGCTCCTTCTTCCACGCCTTGGCATCGTGCGACATGTGGACTTCGGCGCTGAGCCCGAAGGCCCGAGCCACCAGCCCGATGCTGAATCCCAGATTGCCGGTGCTGGCGACCACGACCAAGTGACGGCTGAGACAGTCGCGCGCCGTGGAGGTCGTCAGTGCCTCGTAGGACACGCCGTCGGGCAGCAGCCCCTCAGCCACCCCGATCCGCTCGATCTGGCACAAGAGCTCATGCACCCCGCCGCGCGCCTTGATCGAACCCGTCATGGGCAAGGCATGGTCCGACTTGACCAGCAGCCGATGCAGCGCCGCCGGTTGCGCCGGAGCGAAATCGACCAGCGGCGAGCGGATGCGTCCGTCCCATCCCGATTCGGGGAACAGCCGGCGCAGCACCGGCTCGAAACGCCGGAAACGCGCTTGCGCAGCGGCCACGTCGGCCATGGTGATGACGGCCGGCGCGCTCTCGGGGCGCAGCCAAGTGGTTGGCTTGCCGTGGCGCAACCCATCCAACAGATCGGGCGGCGACTGGGTCGCCGAAAGACTATCCATTGCTTTCATCGGACCTTCAGACCAGCACGCGAACCAATTGCGTACGACGGGTCATGTCCAGTTTGCGGAAGATGGCGTTGAGCTGGTACTCGATGGTGCGGCGCGAACGCTGCAGCCGCTGCGCAATTTCTTCGTTACGCAGGCCTTCAGCCACCAGCAAGGCGACACGGCGCTCGCTCGGAGTGAGCTGCCGCAAAGTGCGTTCGGCATCGGAGTCGATCTCGGCGGGCGCGCCGGCACCGGCGACGAACATCAGCACGCAGTACGGACGCGTCTGCATTTCAGGCAGCGAGCCACCCATCTGGATGGTGACCGCCAGTTCGGGCAGATGCGGATGGCGCACGCGGATGCCGCCGGCATTCACATCCAGTCCCTTGCCCGCGGCATCGCGCAACAAGTCACCAAGGCTGGCGGGCAACCGGAAATCCTGACCGTCCAGCGGTTGCTCGCGGTCCGTCAATCCCCGGTTCCATTGCTCGCACAGATTACGAGCACTGACCGTTGCAAAGAGGGTGGCCCCCTCCGCATCCAGACACATCACCGCAGGCATGCTGTCCGGCGCGATGCGTTCGCAGCTCATGGTCATGTTGGCTCTTCGTCGTGACGCCGCAAATGCGGCGGGCAGCGTCGTTATAGCCAGCCCCATGCGCCATCGGCAAGGCACGTTTTCTATCCAGGGCCGTTAGAAATTCTACACAACACCCGGAAATGTGAAATTTTGTAATTCAAATAACGGAATGA
>DATMEZ010000225.1:0-3073 GCA_035556415.1 Povalibacter sp. | reverse complement strand
GGTCGCGATCCGGCTATGACGGCGAAAATCCTGCGCATCGCCAACTCGGCCTTCTACGCCCAGCGCCGCCCCAGCCAGAACCTGAAACAGGCCCTGGTGGTGATCGGGCTGAACGCGGCGCTGACCCTGGCCCTGAGCTTCTCGCTGGTCTCCTCGCTGCGAGCGCTGCAGGCGCTTGGAATCGACTACCCCCGTTTCTGGCGCCGCGCCCTGCTGGCGGCCACCGCCGCCCGCGCCTTCGGCGAAACCGCCCGCACCGGCCACGCCGAGGACATTTTCCTGGCGGGACTGCTGCAGGACATCGGCGTACTCGCCATCGACCGCGCGGCGCGCGACTTT
This sequence comes from Povalibacter sp., assembly GCA_035556415.1. Taxonomy (GTDB): domain Bacteria; phylum Pseudomonadota; class Gammaproteobacteria; order Steroidobacterales; family Steroidobacteraceae; genus Steroidobacter. Next base: position 2,734 of record DATMEZ010000225.1, on the reverse strand, counting down.
TACAGCAAACTGCGCCAGCCGGCCAGTCATGCCGACTGGATCGACTATGAAACCCCGCAGCTCGGCAAGGATCACGCAGCCTGCTCGGCCATGCTGCTGAAATCCTGGAATCTGCCGGATCGCATCTGGCAGGCGGTCGCCGCCAGCCACCAGCCCCAGACCCTGCCGGCCGACACCGACGATGGACGATTCGCGCGCTACCTGGCACTGGGAAGCGATCTGGCGGAAGGCGTTCTCAACGGCGATCGCAGCATCCTGACGACTTCGCTCGCGCAGCGCGCCCTGAGCCTGCTCGGACTGAGCGGCGATCAACTCAATGAAGTGGTCACACGCATCCTGAAGTTGATTCCCGAGACCGAAGAGATTTACGAAACGCGCATCATCGATGCCGATGAGGCCGAGAACCTGCTCGCCGAAGCGCGCGAGCTTCTGGCGGTGCGCAACCTGCACGCGCTACAGGAAGTCAGCAACCTGCAAGCAACGACCAGCGTGCTGCTCACGCGCACCGAGGAAGCGGAGGATTCAAGCCGTCGCGACGCGCTCACCGGCGCGCTGAATCGCGCCTGGCTGGATCGCCTCCTCGATCGCGAGTTCACACAGGCCGTGGTGTTCGGTCGCGACCTGAGTGTCGCCCACGTCGACATCGACCGTTTCAAGTCGGTGAATGAAAAGTTCGGCACCCAGGTCGGCGACAACGTGCTCACCAGCTGCGCACGTAAGCTCCAGTCCTGCGTGCGCGGCAGCGATCTGGTAGCGCGCTTCAGCGGCGAGGAGTTCATGGTGGTGCTACCGGGCGCGGACCGGGACATCGCCAAGCAGGTGGCGCAGCGGATCCTGCAAACGCTGGCAGAAACCGATCACGATCCGGACAACGGACCGGTGCAGATCACGGTCTCCATCGGCCTGGCCACCCACACCACGCGCCAGCGTTTCCCCAGCACGCTGGCACTGCTCGAAGCCGCCGACCACGCACTTTATGCAGCCAAGTTGTGCGGCCGCAATCGTTTCGAGTCCTTCGAAGAGCTGGCAGCATCGAGCCGCTCTGCCGGCAGCGGACGCTGAGCCGGGCTCAGCCCGTCATATCCACCAGTTCGATCTGTCGTTCGGTCAGCGTCTCGCCGAGAAAGCGACCACCGACACGCGCAAATCGTTGCGGGCTATCCGTGGCCATGAGCGTAAGGGACGATGACAAATGGCGCGGCGCGACGAGATGCCGCACCGCGAGGTCCTGCGACAAAGCAGCCGCGGTGGTCTGCGCGGAATCCACGATGGTCACCGACGACTTCACCGCCGCGCGCAACGCATCGAACAGCAAGGGGAAATGGGTACAGCCCAGCAGCAGGGTATCGATGTCCGGGTGCTGCTCGAACATTGCATCCAGGTAGCGGTGCACCACCGCATCGACGATGGGACCGTCCGACCAGCCCTCTTCCGCCAGCGCGACGAACAACGAGCAGGCACGCGCCACCACGATCGCATCCGACCGTATCCGCGTGATCGCACGCTGATATGCGCCGCCCTGCACCGTACCCTCCGTGGCAATCACGGCTATCTGCCCGGACCGGGAGCTGGCGCACCCGGCAATGGCGCCCGGCTCGATCACACCGATCACCGGGATCGGCGCAAACCGCTCCCGCAACGCCTCCACCGCCACCGAGGATGCCGTATTGCAGGCAATGACCAGGCACTTGACGCCGCGCCGAACCAGGAACTGCGCCGCCTGGGTCGAATATCGCAATACCGAGTCCGGGCTCTTGGTGCCGTAAGGCAGGCGCGCGGTATCGCCCAGATAGATGAATCGCTCGTGCGGCAACTGCTCGCGCAGCGCCCGCAGAACCGTCAGCCCACCCACGCCGGAATCGAACACACCGACCGGCAGCTCCGCCTCTTTCACCTATTTCCCCTCGCATTGCGTTGAGACATAACACCTCGATATTGCACTTCGCAGCGCCAGTCGCGCGCGGCATAATGAGCCGCGTCAAAGGACGTTCGCTGCCAACCTCGAGCATCGATTCGCAGCCGGAACAATAACGACACCGACCGACTTCAAACGTACCTGAGCTTATCGGGAGTTGAACATGGAGCGACGTCTCCATACCCGTCACCGAGCACGCACTGCCGTCTTCGTTTCCATCCCGGGCCGTCCCGGAAAATTGTGCCGCGCACGCAACCTGAGCGCGAACGGTGTCTTCATCGAGACCCAGAACCTGGGGCTGAAGAAGGGCGCCACCGTACACCTGGCCTTCGCCATCAATCTGGGTGTGGTCACCAAGATTCATCGGCGCACGGCCATCGTCGCGCACATCTCCAAGGGCGGCACCGGCCTGATGATGGAAAGCCTGACCGGTACGCGCTAGGGCAGATCTGGCTTGCTCGCTCTTGGCCATTCCCGCGCAGCTACCACGCGCGGCGTGTCCTCCTTCAATCTGCGCATATCCCCCGCCACCGTGGCCGCGGCTGCGTACAACGAGCCGGCGCACAGCAGCATCAATGCGGGAATCACATACATGGCCGAGTGCAGGCCCGCGGCTTTGAATGCCGGCATCATCTCGGATGCATCTGCCGCCAGCATGGCGGCTTTAGCGAAGTGATCGCTGAGCGCTCCCATCACGGTGGAGCCGAACGCCGCGCCGAGCACGTACATCGCAAAGAAATAAACAGCGACCGCCGTACCCCGTAACCGCGGCGGCACCACGTCTTGAATCGCGCTGTACACGGTCGAGTAATACGCGAA
>DATMEZ010000224.1:0-3293 GCA_035556415.1 Povalibacter sp. | reverse complement strand
CGACGTGTACAAGAGACCGTTCGGACGAAACGGTCTGCGTGCGTTTCAGGTGCAAGTCGAGCTCGGGGCGGAAGCTGCCGACGTAAAGTCACGCTGACAGCGCAACACCGGACTCATCGAGCTTCGCCGGTGCTATTTCAGAAAATCGAAGCGCTGCAGCTCCTGCGACGTGCCCGACAGCTTGCGATAAACCTGCGCCGCGCAAGCGAGGTCCTGCAGCGCGAGGCCGGTGGAATCGAACAGCGTCATGTCCGTCGCGGTCACGCGGCCCGACTTGAGTCCGGCAACGAGTTGGCCCAGCTCTGCGTGAATGCCTGCCGTCGTGAGCGTACCTTCCTTGATCGGCACGTTCACTTCGCCACTATGCGTCGCCTGTTCCAGGTCGTCCACGACGATACGCGCGGCCGCGGTCAGCGATGAGACCAGTTCCTGCTTGCCCGCAGCATCCGCGCCGATCGCATTGATGTGCACGCCGGGCTTGATCCATTCGGCTCGTACGATGGGGTCGCGGGCGGGCGTGAGCGTAGTGAGGATGTCTGCAGGACGCACCGCCTCCTCCGCCGTGTTGGCAACCTGCACGACGACACCGAAGCGATCGGTAGCAAGGCGCGCGAAAGCCACGGCTCGCTCGCTGTCCTGATCGTGAATCAAAACGTGTTCGATGCGCGGACGCACCAGGAGAATCGCTTCGAGCTGCGTCAACGCCTGATTGCCTGCACCGATCAACGAGAGCACTTGTGCATCCGCTCGCGCCAGCAAACGAGTGGCAACGCCCGAGGCGGCGCCCGTGCGCAAACGCGTGATCGCCGTCGCATCCATGATTGCTAGCGGGAAACCAGTCTGCGGATCGAACAGCGTCAGCGTACCGATGATGGACGGCCCGTCGACGTTGCCCGGATGCATGTTGATGTTCTTGATCGCTGCGAGCTCGAGTGTCGGTGCGTACGCAGGCATCGCCCGCAGATCTCCACGCGGCAGATCGAGATACACGGTCGCCGGCATCTGCACGTTGCGTTGGCCGTGCTGACGAAACATCTCCTCGACCGCCGCGAGTGCCTCGCGCATGTCGATGGCAGCCAGTACCTCACTCTGGCTGATGAGCGCTGTACTCTTCATGATTCCTCAATCGCGGTCGGTCACGGCACCCTGCGATGCGCTGCTGACGCTGCGAGCGTACTTGGCGAGCACGCCGCGGCGAGCGTACGGCTCCGGCGCCTTCCACGCTTTGCGGCGCTGTTCGAGAACTGCATCGCTCACAGCCAGGCGAATCTCACGTGCCTGCGCATCGACGGTGATCTCATCGCCGTCGCGCACCAGTGCAATCGGGCCGCCGACCGCCGCTTCCGGCGCGATGTGACCGACGACGAACCCGCGGCTGCCGCCGGAGAAGCGGCCATCCGTGATCAGTGCGACCTTGCCTGCCAGTCCACGGCCCGCAATCGCACTGGTGGGGCTGAGCATCTCGCGCATTCCCGGCCCGCCCTTCGGACCTTCGAAGCGGATGACCACGACGTCGCCTTCGACCACCACGCCATCGAGGATCGCCTGCAGTGCTTTCTCCTCGCCGTCGAACACGCGCGCACGACCGGTGAATGCCAGTCCTTCCTTGCCGGTGATCTTCGCTACCGCGCCTTCGGAGGCCAGGTTGCCGTACAGGATCACCAGATGACTGTCCGGCTTGATCGGATTGCCGAATGCATGAACGATGTCCTGGTTCTTCGGATACGGCTTCACCGATCTCAGGTTCTGCGCCAGCGTCTTGCCGGTGACCGTCAGGCAGTCGCCATGCAGCAGCCCTTCGTTCAACAGCATTTTCATCAGCGGCTGGATGCCGCCGATCTTGATCAGCTCGGACATGGCGTACTTGCCGCTGGGCCGCAGGTCGGCCAGCACCGGCACGCGCTTGCCGATGCGGGTGAAATCGTCGATCTCCAGCGGCACGTTGGCCGTATGCGCGATTGCCAGCAAATGCAGCACAGCGTTGGTGGAGCCGCCGAGTGCGATCACGACCGTGATGGCATTCTCGAACGCCTTGCGCGTGAGAATGTGTGACGGGAGTATGCCGGCCTTCGCCAGCTTGATCACCGCTTTGGCGGCATTGCGGCAGTCCTGCAGCTTCTGGCGCGAGGCTGCTTCCTGCGCGGAGCTGTTCGGCAGGCTCATGCCCAACACTTCGATGGCCGAGGCCATAGTGTTGGCCGTGTACATGCCGCCGCAGCTGCCCGGCCCCGGAATGGCGGTGCGTTCGATTTCGGCCAGCTGCTTTTCCGTGATCTTGCCGGCGGCATGTGCGCCCACGGCTTCAAACACCGAGATGATGTCGCGACGCTCCTTGCCTGGCCGGATGGTGCCACCGTAAACGAACACCGCGGGACGATTCAGGCGCGCCAGCGCCATCATGCAGCCCGGTATGTTCTTGTCGCAGCCGCCGATCGCGACGATACCGTCGAAGCCCTGTGCTCCCGAGACGGTTTCGATCGAGTCCGCGATGACCTCGCGCGATACCAGCGAATAGCGCATGCCCGGCGTGCCGTTGGAGATGCCGTCGGACACGGTGATGGTGCCGAAGGTGGTGCTCTTGCCGCCGGAGCTGTCGACCGCCTGTGCCGCCGCCTTCGCCAGTTTGTCGATGTGCATGTTGCACGGAGTCAGGTTGCTCCAGGTCGAGGCGATGCCGATGGCGGGCTTCTTGAAGTCCGCGTCCTTGTAACCGACTGCCCGCAACATCGCGCGGCTCGGCGCCTGTGCGTGTCCGTCGACGACTTCGCTCGAGTAGCGCCGCGTGCTGGGACGTTGGGTGCGGGAATCGGAGTTGCTCTGTTTGCGTTTGGCCATGGTCTTGAAGAGTTGTGAACGGATAAACGAGCGTCGAAGCCGCTTTCTACACGGCTGCACGCCTGCCCGTCCACTCATCGCACGTCGGCCCGCCCGCGATCGAGTGCCCTTTCGTCGTCAGATGCGGTGCGACCGCAATACGTTACAGCCGGTTTCGGCTTGCGAGATCAGCGGCCGGCGCGGCGGCGTCGCTCAGGTCGGCTCGGAGAGGCTCGGAGAGGTTCGGTGCGGCAAGATGTCGCGTCGGATCGCGCAGACAATCAGCGTTGGTAGCGGGACTTCAGCAGCATATACAGGGCACGGATACATTGCGGCTCGGCGCCGACCGGCCGACCGGGCCGCTCCTTGCCGTTCCAGGCATACAGGTCCAGATGCAGCCAGCTGCGTGCCGCGCTCACGAAACGTTGCAGGAACAATCCCGCCACGATGGCGCCAGCGAAGCCGGAAGCGGACACGTT
>DATMEZ010000223.1:0-9161 GCA_035556415.1 Povalibacter sp. | reverse complement strand
GGAACTTCAGTTCGATCTGCGATTCTTGCTCCGGCAGCAGGGGCGCCACGAACTTGGCCTGCTTCAGTGTCCGCAGACGAACGCTGCGGCCGAGCCAGCGCTGTGCCGCTGCCAGCACCTGATCCAGCAGCACCACGCCGGGTACGATCGGCCGTCCCGGAAAATGTCCGGGCAGCGCAGGATGGTTCCGTGCAATGCGTAATGGTGTGCAAGTGGTGATGGCACCCGTATTCGCCGTGGCGGAGATGCTCTCGTTCTCTTCCATGTCGTTCAACCGCGTCCCATCAGGCGCGGACCTGCGGCAAGGGTGCGGCCCAGGAAAACGAAGAAATTGCGATACGGCTGCTGCGGAAAGCGCCGACGCCGGTAAGCGTACTCGCCGACGAAAAGGGCCGCGACCAGCAGGTAGCCGATCAGGTTCGCGAACAACGACCAGGTTTCCAGCGAAACGCTCCAGGGCGGCGTCAGCCCCGTGATCAGCAGCAGGCCATCCGGCGAGGCGAATGCGGCCAGCAGCAGATTGGTCGCCGCGATGCCTGCCATCAGCAAGGTCCAGATCCATGTCAGGCGTCGCGCGTAGGCCCAGACCGCATCGTCGATCGGATCCGGCGTGGTGTGCAGCGCCTGGATGAACTGCGAGATCAGCGGTGTGCGGCCTTCAGCCAGCGTGTGGCCGAATACGCTGGCCAGGAAAGCCGGCACCAGCACTGGCGGTGCGTACAACGCCAGCTGGTTGTTATGCGAGCGCGCCAGCCACCACAGCGCAGCAACGACGACGCACGACACTAGCCACGCAGCCGGTCGTCCCCGCAGCAGCGAAGGCACGAGAATCGCCGCGGCCAGCACGGCGATCGCGGTGAGCGTGAGCGGGAAACTGTGCAACGAGACAGCCAGATGAGCTGCGATCGGATAACACAGCGCGAGCAGTGCGCTCAAGACACGCAAGGCGGAATTCGACATTCGTGCAGCGGATGCGGGAGGTCCCCCAAGAAGCGCCGCGAGTCTAGCACGAGCGTGCACGGGCCCGGACTGCGCTGCAGGCTCCAGATGAGTCATGCAAATTCATGGCTTTCACCGCCTGTTTTTTCCCGGAAATAGGGTATCTTTCAGAGTCGCGCGCAAAAAAAAGCCAATCGCGCGATCTTCGAGGAGTGTGCATGCCCGTCAAGATAGCGGTACTGAAAGAGACACGACCGAACGAACGACGCATCGCCATGGTGCCGGCTGTCGCCGACAAACTGACCAAGCTGGGCGCGCAGATCCAGATTCAGTCCGGGGCCGGCAACGCCGTCAAGCTGCCGGACAGCGCCTTCAAGAACGTCTCTTTCGTGGACGATGCCCTGACCCTGGTGCGGGATGCGGACATCGTCCTGGCCGTGCAGCCGCCGGAAGTTGCAGTGGTGCGCGCCATGAAGGAGGGGGCGATCCTCATCTCCTTTATATATGCCCACAAGGAACCCGAGCTCACCAAGCTGCTGCGCGACCGGAAGATCACCGCGTTCGCCATGGAACTCGTGCCGCGCATCACCCGCGCGCAAGCGATGGATGCGCTGTCGAGCCAGGCTGCGCTGGCGGGGTATTACTCGGCATTGCTCGGCGCGACCAATCTGGCGCGAATTCTTCCCATGATGACCACCGCCGTCGGCTCGATCCGGCCGGCGAAGGCCCTGGTGATGGGACTGGGCGTGGCTGGACTGCAGGCATTGGCAACCGCGCGTCGCCTGGGTGCGATGACCGAAGGTTACGACGTGCGCCCCGAAACGAAAGAACAGGCGGAATCTCTCGGCGCGAAGTTCGTCGATACAGGAGTCGATGCACGGGGCGCCGGCGGATATGCGCGCGAACTGACCCAAGAAGAGAAAGACAAGATTGCATCGGTCGTGACCAAGCACATCCAGTCGGCCGATCTCATCATCACCACGGCCGCGATCCCCGGACGGCCCGCGCCAAAGCTGATCAGCAAGGCGCAGGTGGATGGCATGAAGGCCGGCAGCGTAATCGTCGATCTGGCCGCCGAAGGCGGTGGCAACTGCGAGTACACCCAGCCCGGCGAAACGGTGCAGGTGGGACAGGTCACCATCGTCGCGCCGCTGAACGTGCCGAGCCTGTTGGGCGAGCACGCCAGCGAGCTGTACGCCAAGAATCAGCTCAACCTGATCGAGCTGTTCCTGAAGGAGCAGGCCATTCAGCTCGACTGGAGCGACGAAGTGGTTGCCAAGACGGCGCTGACGCACGCGGGCGAGATCAAGAACGAAGCGGCCCAGAAGGCCGTGGCGGGTTAAAGCGAAAACAACGGCAGGATCACCCATGGATCTGACCACAACGCTGACGGGCTTCGTGGCCCTGTACATCTTCATGCTGGCTGCTTTCACCGGCTACGAGATCATCGGCCGCGTGCCGGCGATCCTGCACACGCCGCTGATGTCCGGCTCCAACTTCGTGCACGGCATCGTGGTGGTCGGCGCCATGTATGCGCTGCTGAACGCGACGTCCACGGTGGAGCAGGTCATCGGCTTCATCGGCGTGCTGCTCGGTGCGGGTAACGCCGCCGGCGGCTACGTGGTGACCGAGAGAATGCTGGAGATGTTCAAGCCCAGCGCCAAGACCGGCGCCAAGTCCAACGAACAGAAGAACTAGAAGCCGCCATGAATCTGCAACCGCACGTCATCATCGACGCCAGCTATTTCGCTGCCGCGTTCCTGTTCATCTATGGCCTGAAGCGCATGTCCTCGCCGGTCACGGCGCGCTCCGGCATCGTCGTTGCGGGCGTAGGCATGCTGGTGGCCACGCTGGCCAGCTTCCTCTATGTCTTCGGCATCGACGAGGCGGCACGACCGCATCTGACTACCAACGTTGCACTGGCGGCCATCGCGTTGAGCATCGGCACGTTATGGGCGTGGTGGAGCGGCAAGCGCGTTGCGATGACGGCGATGCCGCAGATGGTCGCGCTCTACAACGGCATGGGCGGCGGTGCGGCTGCGGCGATCGCTGCGGTCGAGTTGCTGCGGCCGGGCGCTGCGCATCCGATCGTTCCGTTGATCGTCACGATCGTCGGCGCTCTGATCGGCGCCGTGTCGCTGGCGGGCTCGCTGATCGCCTGGGCGAAACTCGATGGCCGCGTCAACGGCACCTGGCGCGTCACCGGTCAGCAGCTGATCAATGGCACGGTGTTCCTGGCGACGCTGTGCATCGGCGCCTACATCGTGTTCGGCGCTCACGGCCATGCGCATCCAGGCATCGTCGCCGCCTTCTTCGCCAGTGCGCTGATCTTCGGCGTGCTGATGACGATGCCGATCGGCGGTGCGGACATGCCGGTGGTGATCTCGCTGTACAACGCCTTCACCGGCCTGGCCGTGGGCTTCGAAGGCTACGTGCTGCAGAACCCGGCGCTGATGATCGCCGGCATGGTGGTCGGCTCGGCCGGCACGCTGCTGACCTTGCTGATGGCCAAGGCCATGAACCGCAGCGTCTCCAACGTCATCTTCAGCAACTTCGGCGCCGCCGGCGATGAGGCCCAGGGCGAGATCAAGGGCAGCATGAAGCCGGCCGAAGCCGGCGATGCCGCCATCAACATGCGCTACGCCTCCAAGGTCATCATCGCGCCCGGCTACGGTCTGGCGGTGGCGCAGGCCCAGCACAAGCTGTACGAGTTCGTGAAACTCCTGGTGGAGGCCGGCGTGGACGTGAAGTTCGCCATCCATCCGGTGGCCGGCCGCATGCCCGGCCACATGAACGTGCTGCTGGCCGAAGCCGGCGTGCCCTACGACATGATCTACGACCTGGAAGACATCAACGGCGAGTTCAAGGAAGCCGACGTGGCGGTGGTGATCGGCGCCAACGACACCGTGAACCCGGCGGCGCGCACCAACAAGTCCTCGCCCATCTACGGCATGCCCATCCTGAACGTCGATCAGGCCAAGCAGGTGTACGTGATCAAGCGCGGCCAGGGCAAAGGCTACTCGGGCGTGGAGAACGAGCTGTTCTACGCTGACAACACGGCGATGGTTTACGGCGATGCGCAGAAGGTCATGGTGGCCATGATCCAGGCGGTGAAATCGCTGGAAGGCGCTCACTGAGCGTCACCGTCAGACAGATCGCGGTGCCGAAACCGGGTGTTTCGGCATCGCGATTGAATCATCCACGTGAGCCCGCGCTGGGCGGTTTTGCCGGCAAGTCGTGGTCCCGGCAATACAGCTGCCGAAATACCTGTTGCAGTTTAACGACTTACGCTCGTTGAATTTTTACACATTGCTCGCGTATCTTATGTGCGTGCCTTGAGCAACGCTCGAGCCAATCTTCGGCTCGGCGCAAGGCGCGCCGAGTCGTGCAACAACCGTACAACCTGAGTCAAGAGATCCTGCGCACCGACGTATCGGGCATGCCCCTGGAGTGGATCGACTACCGGGACGCAGTGCGGCTGTATCACACCGAGCAGGTGGCCTACACCTGCGGCACCCGACTGTACCGCCTGTTCGGCGGCACCAATGCCAAATCCGGGCTGCGCACCGTGGTCGAGGTCAACTCCATCATCGCCACCATCGGTCACACGCACAACCCCGGTAATCTGCGCCAGGACTACACCCCGCCGCTGAACAACCAGACGCTGTTCAAGCGCGATGCGCACCTGTGTCTGTATTGCGGCCAGCGCTTTGCGTCCAGCCAGCTCTCGCGCGACCATGTCCGGCCGCTGAGCCAGGGCGGCCGCGACCGGTGGACCAACGTGGTCACCGCCTGCCGTCGCTGCAACAATCTCAAGGCTTCGCAAACTCCCGAACAGGCCGGCCTGCAGCTGATTGCGGTGCCGTTCACGCCGACCTACGCCGAGTACATCTACCTGAAGAGCCGCCGCGTGCTGGCCGACCAGATGGAGTACCTGCTGGCGCATTTCCCGCGTTCCAGCCCGCTGCATGCGCGGCTGAAGGCGCACGGCATCCAGTAATCCCAGCCCTCCGTCCGCAGCGGAGGGCCGCAGTGCGCGGTTCATGCTCTATCTCATCGACGCTTCGATCTTCATTTTCCGCGCCTGGCACACCGTTCCGAACACGCTGATCGACGGCGACGGCAATCCCGTCAATGCCGTGCATGGTTTTGCCCGGTTCCTGGGCGATCTGGTCGAACGCGTCAAGCCGCGGCACATCGCGGTGGCTTTCGACGAAAGTTTGGCAGTCTCGTTCCGCAAGCAGATCTATCCCGCCTACAAGGCCAATCGCGAGCCTGCACCGCTGGAGTTGCGGCGTCAGTTCGCATTGTGCCGAGAAGTGTGTTGCGCGCTCGGCATTGCGAGCTTCGGTAGCGGCGCATACGAAGCGGATGACATCATCGGCACACTCGCCACGCGCATGCGAAAAGCTGGCAAAAACGTCGTGCTGGTCACGCGCGACAAGGATTTGTCGCAGCTGGTGCGTCCCGGCGATGAGTACTGGAATTACATCGACGACCGGCGCTACGCCTACGGCGACATCGCCGAGCGTTTCGGCGTGGTACCCGAGCGCATGCCGTGCTTTCTCGCGGTGATGGGCGATGCGGTCGACAACATTCCCGGCGTTCCCGGCGTGGGCCGCAAGACCGCTTCCCTGCTGTTCAGGCATTTCGAGTCGCTGACGCACCTGTACGAGAATCTCGACGGTGTTCTCAAGCTCAAACTGCGCAACGCCGGATTCGTCTGCGGGCAGTTGCGCGATCATCACGAATCGGCGCTGCTGGCACGCCGCCTGACCGAGATCGCCTGCGACATGCCATTGGATGCCACGCTGGAGTCGCTCGAACGGCGGCCGCCTGACCTGGCCGCGCTGGACGAGATCTACGATGCCGTCGGTTTCGGTCGGCTTCTGAGGAACCAGGCGGAGCGGATTACGCAGTTGTCGCCGGTCGCGTGACGCGCGCTCAGCGGTATTCGCGGTCTCTTGCTTTCAAGGAAGTCTGGGCGCCGAAGTAGTACGCGAAACCCACGGTGATGGTGCGGATGCGAGGGTGCACGTCGGTCATGGAGTAACCGACATGCACGCCCAGCACGTCGCCGAGAAATTCCGGCTGGTGGTCGAGCCGCAGGCCGTAACTGTCCTGGTCGTACAGATCGCTGCCGAAGGCGGTGATGCGCAGGCTGTCGAGCGGGTACCAGCTGGTGCTCCAGTCGGTCGATTCCAGCGTCTGGTGGCCATCGAGATCGGTCGATGTGCGTGCCAGCGCGAAGGTCAGAGCGCGCACGTAGAGCTCCGCATCGATGCGGTAGTGGTCGGTACGCAGGTTCGCGTCCCCGGTTTCGACGAACACCGAGCCGGTGCCGCAGTCCGACGACAGCCGGCCCAGTCCATAACTCACCCCGACCCTGCCCAGCGACGGCCGGCGTGCGAACAGCGCAACGTCGGCTTCGGTGCCGTTGAAGCCGCAGGAGTTCCGGCTGCCGCCCAGCACGTCGCGGGTCCTGACGTTCACATCGGAGTAAGCGCCGGCCACCGAGGCGCCGAAGTACGGGCCGAGTGGAATCGTTGCCGCCGCACCGATCTTGAGCTTGCCGCTGGACAGGCTGTCCTTGGTGTCGGTGTCGCTGGTCACCACGTTCAGCTGGAAGTTCGTCGTTCGCACCGCGCGTTCCTGCGCCGATGCGGCAGCGCTCCACAGCAGGGCCGAGGCGATCACCAGTGCAACGGGAAACGGACGTCGTGTACGCATGCTGCCGGGTCCTAGAGAGGCGGAGTCGGTTGGATGACGATCTGCGTGCTGCCGGCGAGGAACAGCGTGTTGCCGTCGGGGCTGATCGTCATCTTCAAGCCCGCACCGGGATTGCCAGCGAGGGCAGTGGCCGAACCGATGCGCGGGAACGCCGCGCCCTTCTTGCTGGTCGAGGTGTCGAAAGTGAGTACGGCAGCCGCGGCCGAGTCGTAGGTGTAGGCCCGTTTGCCGTCAGGCCTGAAGGCAACCGCGAGCGTGGTGGTCGGAAGGGTTCCCAGCAGCGCGAAGTCGCCCCCGTAAACTTTGACGCCGTTGAGTGCGATGCGCGTGGCTGCACGATCCACGGCAGGCGCGACGGACGTTTGCTTGAGCGAAATGATTGCGCTGCCGAAGGTGCTGGTCGATCCGGTATAGGTGGTCACTGCCAGATCGGACGTGGTCTTGGCAGTGCCCTGGATCAGCACGATCTTGGATCCGTCCGCCGCCGCGGCCGCGGTGGCGTTGTTCAGGGTCGCCGAAGTCTGGCTCAGCGCCTTGGTGCGGATGTCGTACGTGTACAGTTTCGTGGCGCTGCTCTCGCCGTTGCTGGTGCCGGTGGCGACGACGGCCTTGTCGTCGTTGGCGACGGCGATGTCCTTGAGGAAGTTGTTGGCGGCCAGCGAAGGTGCCGCAATCACGGCGCCCGGCACGAGACTGGCAGGATCCAGGGGCGTCAGTGCGGTGTTGGACACGGCGAGCAACTGCGTCCCGGACGGAGACAGCGCGATGTCGCGCAGCTGGCTGACCGCCACGCTGCTCGGATCGTTCCATGCTGCGTCGGCGTAGGCGTAGCGCACTATCGATCCGCCATTGATGTTCGTGGCGACGAGCAGCGCGCTGCGCTCCGCATCATAGAGAAGGTCCTGGATCGTCAGGCTGCCGGTGGCCGGATAACTCAACGTCGTGGCGGCCAGCGTGAGCGGTTCCACGACGGCCAGTGTGGCGGTGGAAGCGATCGCGCCCTGATGCCCGCCGAAGTCGACCTGCACCGTCTGGTTTCCGGCGGCGAGCGCCGGATACGTTGCATGGATCTCGGTGTCGCCGATGACCGTGGAGGCAATGGCCGGTGTCGTGCCGAATCGCACGCCGCTGACGGTGAACCCGCGAAAACCGCTGCCGCGAACCACGACGGCCTCCGAGCGGCCGGCGGTGGCGACATGCGGCATGACCAGTCCCACTGCTGGGGAGACCTGGTAGGTCACGCTCACCGTCTGGGTTTTGCCGGCGATGAGCGAGCTGCAAGCTGCGTCGGCGCAGACCTGGCCCGTCACTGCGACGGTTCCATCGAAAACACCGGCGCCGACGCTGGCCGGCGAAGGAGGCTGAATAGTGATCTGCGCGGTTCGCCCGGTCAGCGTGGAGCGCACGTCGGCGACGGCGCGGCCGTTGTGGATCACGGACAGTTGAGCAACGTCCGAGCCGAAGGTCGCCGTGACTGTCTGCGCCGCCGGCGCTGCCGCATCCGCTGAGGCCGCGTTGAAACTGACTGTACGCGGCGAGACGCTGGTATCCATCGAGCCGTCGCCATCGGAACCATCGCCGCAGGCGGACAACAGCGAGATCAACAGCACGCCGGCAACGCAGCGGACTTCGGGAGAATGCAGCACGTCCTTTCCTTTCGCCTGGTCGGCGTGGGTGTCTGGAGCAGACGGCAGTCTGCCGTTGGCACGGCGCGGCGAGCGTAAAGACTTGTTATGCAAATGCAGGGAGACGGCGGCAGGCTTTACACGGCCGTTACAGGTTGCACGACCGATCTGCACTTGTGCCCGGTGTCCTTCGGTGAGAAGCACGGATGACTGGCAAACAGGCGCTGCGTTACTGGGCGAATAGCCAAGATATTCAGTCGTTGCCCGAGAGCTGCCTGCCACACAGTTGGCCGCGGCTGATACAGCAGCGGAGGGCCTATGGCGCGGTTGCCCAACTTGATCGGAACGATGTTTGTCGCAACGCTGGTGCTGCTTCACACGCGGATGCCTTTCGTCGATGCCGCGGAGAATCCCCCGGCGCGGGCCGCCAGGCAGGTCTACCGCTGCGAAGTCGCCGGTGTCGCCACCTTCTCCGATCGCCCCTGCGGCGCCGGGATGCGCCCGTACGATCTGGACTTGAGCCGGATCAACATCCTGGAAGCACCGGCGCCATTGAAGTCGGACAAAGCGGCCCCGAGCCGCTCTACGGTTCCGCGCCCTGCGGCGCTATCCCGGCAGAGCGAGGTGGCCGCCGAGGAAGCCCAGGCAGAGGTTTGCCGGCGCTTGCAACGGTCGCTGCAAAAAATCGCCTCCAGGATGCGGGCCGGCTACACGGCCAAGGCCGGCGAACGCTTGCAGGCGCAACGTCGAGAACTTCAGGCGAAGCGCCGGGCGCGGCACTGTTGAGGTGGCAAGCCTGCCGTAGCCGAAATCTTTGAGCCTGGGCGTGCGGTATTGGTTCTGACTGGCCCGCCTCGGCGCATAATG
>DATMEZ010000222.1:0-9527 GCA_035556415.1 Povalibacter sp. | reverse complement strand
ACATCCTGTTTTTGAGGCTCCCGAAACGAGCGACCCGGACCGGCACCGCCCCGTGGGTGAAAGTGGGTGGTGCTCGGATGTTGGCTTGAGAAGAGCGCGGGAGTCCGAGGCTTGGTTGGCGTGGTGCGTCTCCCGGTCAGTGAGCAGGATCAGGCAGGGGTGAGGGGTGGCGAAGGCGAGCGTCATATTCAGAAGATTCCCGGGAACTGCCGGGAGCGAATTTCCGGTGATGCGCTGTTTGGCTTGGCACGTTCGTCGATTCGTGAATAAATCCTGACGATTCCGGCTTCCGATCGAGACTCCACGTGTCCGCAGCTTCCGGCTCCAAATCCGTCATTGGCACCTTGTTCGTCGTTGCCACACCGATCGGCAATCTCGGTGACTTCAGTCCGCGCGCGCGCGAAGTGTTGAGTGCTGTGCAGCTCATTGCGGCCGAGGACACGCGGCATACGCGGCAGTTGCTGCAGTCGTTCGGAATCGAAACGCCGCTGACTTCTCTTCACGAGCACAACGAGGCGCGGAAATCCGATGAGCTGATCGAGCGTCTCGCGCGCGGGGAATCGCTGGCCATCGTGTCGGATGCGGGCACGCCGATCATCAGTGATCCGGGGTTCGACCTGATCGCCGGTGCGCGTCGCCGCGGCATTCCCGTGGTCACCGTGCCGGGGCCATGCGCGGCGATTGCTGCGATTTCCGTTGCCGGGCTGCCCGCTGATCGCTTCGCATTCGAGGGCTTTCTTCCAGCGAAATCAGCTGCCAGGCGCGCGCAGCTGGAAGCGCTGACGAATGAGCCGCGCACACTGATCTTCTATGAGGCTCCGCATCGATTGGTCGAAACGCTCGCAGACATGTCCGCGGTTCTGGGGGTGCAGCGTTCGGCAACGATCAGTCGTGAGTTGACCAAGCGTTTTGAAACGACGTACAGCGGCACGCTTGCCGAGTTGGCTGACGCTGCGCGGCGCGACGAAAACATGTCGCGCGGAGAAATTGTGATCGTTGTGTCGGGCTCTACTGCGCCACCTGCTCAGGAGACAACATTGAACGCTGAGCAGTTGCTACGCGCGCTGCTGGATGAGTTGTCGCCCGCGCAGGCCGCGAAAGTGGCTGCGCGCATCACTGGCGTAAAGCGCTCGGAGCTTTATGAAATAGCGATTCGCGTTGGGAGCAAGAACTAAGGTGTTGATATCGCGGGTCCGTGGCGAGTCGACCGACGTGCCCGGGGTGCGACTGAGTTTTTCGACTTGCTTCTGCGCCCCGCGGCCCGCACCATGCGCGCCGGAGTCGGCCAGACAACCGCTGCGCGCAAGCGTGGAGGAAAGTCCGGGCTCCACAGGGCAAGGCGCCAGGTAACGCCTGGGGGGCGTGAGCCCACGGAAAGTGCAACAGAAAGCAAACCGCCTAAGCCGCAGCAATGCGGCCGGTAAGGGTGAAAGGGTGCGGTAAGAGCGCACCGCGTCGGTGGTAACACTCGACGGCACGGTAAACCCCGCCTGGAGCAAGACCAAATAGGGAAGCACGCGGTGCGCAAGCGCCGCACGTATGGCCCATACAGGCTTCCGGGTAGGTCGCTTGAGGTGCGCGGTGACGCGTATCCCAGAGGAATGGTTGTCCTCGACAGAACCCGGCTTATCGGCCGACTCCTTTCTTCAATTTATCTGTTTTTCGCGACTGTTCGCCGTCTTTGGCGGCGAACTTCGGCGATTTGGCGTCGGTGCACATCGTCAGCATCAACTGCCCGATGCGGGTTGCCGACGTTGCGGCAGCTGGCGCCATCCCTGTGGATATCCGGCTCGGCCACATCGGCAATCCTGCCCGGATCTTCCTGGATCCACTCGGGCGCGCCGGCTTCGACCGCCTGGCGGATTAAATTTATCTAAATAATAAGTTCGGCTCGACTGGATCTCCAGGCGCAGCGCTGTAGGAATTTTTTATACGGAACATGGCTCGGCGAGCTGCGTGCGGACGCCCGATTCCGTCATTTTCGATGAGCGCCCCGTCAGATTTCTGTCGCCCAAGGCGCGCGGATTTGCGCGCAGGCTGGTTTCGGGTCCGAAAACAGCTTGCGAGTCGCTCCTTTATATGTATGCGCTCTTACTTAAAGAAGTGCTCTTAACTCTCTGATTTGAAATTAAAGCCCTGCGCAGCTCCTCGACCGGTTTTTGCCGCCCGCGCTAAGTCACTGTCGCCAAACAGGAAATTTCTCAGATTTTTTTGACTTGCGGCTTTGGCGCTACCTATAGTCGCCGCGGTGGGAAAAAGTGGGAAGGAATGGGTGAAGAGGGTGGCCGAGAGCTGTCCGCACCCAAAAACGGGTCGCCAAACATGTTCCGCGGTGCAAACAAGGTAACGCTCGATGCGAAAGGTCGGATGGCCATGCCGACCCGTTACCGCGAGCACATCGCCGAGCGTTCCAACGGCCGGCTCATTGCCACGGTGGATAGCTCCGACCACTGCCTGCTGATCTACCCGCTGCCGGAATGGGAAGAGATCGAGCTGAAGCTGCGCCGCTTGCCGACGCTCAACCCGGCGGTGCGGCGCCTGCAGCGTCTGATGATCGGCCACGCCGCGGATCTCGAGCTGGATAACAGCGGCCGCATCCTGGTGCCGCCGGCGCTGCGCGAATACGCCGGGTTGTCGCGCGCGGCGATGCTGGTCGGCCAGGGCATCCGCTTCGAGCTGTGGGATGAGGCGCAGTGGAACGAGCACCGCGAGCAATGGTTGAAGGCCGAGGAATCGGTCGAGGAATTGCCGCCGGAGCTGAGCTCGCTGTCGTTGTAAGAGGCCTTTGAATGTTCGAGCACACGCCGGTGCTTTTGGATGAAGCGCTGGCAGCGCTGCAAGTTCGCGAGGCAGGTCGCTATCTCGACGCGACCTTCGGCCGTGGTGGACACACGGCAGCGATCCTGCAGCGAATCGGTGCGCACGGGCAGGTGGTGGCGATAGATCGTGATCCGGAGGCCATCCGCGCCGGGCGCGAGAAGTTTGCAGCGGATCGACGGTTGACGTTGGTGCACAGCCCGTTTTCGGAACTGGCGCAGGTCGTGAAGGAAATGGGCATGGTCGGGGAATTCAATGGCGTGTTGCTCGATCTCGGCGTTTCCTCTCCGCAGCTCGACGACGCGGCGCGTGGCTTCAGCTTCGCGCAGGACGGTCCGCTCGACATGCGGATGAACAACGCAAGCGGCCTGACTGCGGCGGACTGGCTGGCGAAAGCGCCGGAGTACGAGATTGCGCGTGTGATCCGCGAGTTTGGCGAAGAGCGTTTCGCCAAGCGTATCGCTCGCGGCATCGTGCATGCGCGTGCCGAACAGCCGATCACGCGCACGCTGCAGCTGGCGGAGATCGTTGCGGCTGCGGTACCGACGCGTGAGCCGGGCAAGCACCCGGCAACGCGCACGTTCCAGGCGATTCGCATCCAGGTGAACCGGGAGTTCGACGAAATCGAAGCAGCGCTGCACGGCACGCTGTCGGCGCTCGCTCCCCAGGGGCGCCTGTGCGTGATCAGTTTTCACTCGCTCGAAGACGGCATCGTGAAGCGCTTCATGCAGAAGCACTCGCAGGAAGATCCGATCTACGCCGGCCTGCCGGTCGTTCCGGCGCACGCGCAGCCGAAGCTGCGACGCGTGGGGCGCGCCGTGCATCCGTCGGCTGAAGAAGTTGAACGCAATCCGCGTTCGCGCAGCTCGATCATGCGCGTCGCGGAAAAGGTGGCCGCATGAATGCGCTGAGCCGCTGGCTGATGCCGTTGCTGTGGGGCGCACTGCTGGCGTCGGCGGTAGGTGTGGTCTGGAGCCGGCACGAGACGCGCAGTCTCTTCATTCAATTGCAGAGTCTGCACGCCCAGCGCGACAGCCTCGATATCGAATGGGGCCAGTACAAGATCGAGCAGAGCGCGTGGGCGACGCACGGCCGGGTCGAGCAGACCGCGCGCACTGGTTTGAAGATGGTGATTCCGAAACCCGAGGAAGTGAGGCTGGTTCAGCCGTAGTTGTTTGTGTCCATGATCCGTAACGACAACCGCGCATTTTCTCCAGACCAGTACCGCACGCGGCTGCGTTTCGTGCTGGGCATGCTGCTGCTCATCGCAGTTGCACTGGTGGCGCGCGCGGTGGATTTGCAGCTGCTCGACGACGGCTTCCTGGAAGGACAGGGCGATGCGCGCTACACCCGCGTCGCCAAGCTCTCGGCCAATCGCGGCGGCATTTACGATCGCAACGGCGAAACACTCGCGGCCAGCATGCCCGTCGATACGGTGTGGGCTTCGCCTTCCGAGGTGATGAAGGCATCGGATCAGATCCCGCGCCTGGCCGAAGCGCTGAACCGCGACCAGAAATGGCTGACGCAGGTGCTCACCAGCAACCTGGAACGCGATTTCGTCTATCTCGTGCGCCACATGCGTCCGAGCGACGCGGCGCAGGTCAAGGCGCTGAAGATTCCGGGCGTCTACCTGCTGCGCGAATACCAGCGCTTCTATCCGGCGGGCGAAGTGACCGGTCACCTGCTCGGCTTCACCAAGAAATACGAAGACATCGGCCAGGAAGGGCTCGAGCTGGCCTACGACCGCTGGCTCGGCGCCGAAGCGGGCGCCAAGCGCATCATCCAGGATCGCTATGGCCGCACGGTCGAGGACATCGAGAGCATTCGCGCGCCGCGGCCCGGCAGCGACCTGGTCACCAGCATCGATCTGCGCATCCAGTACCTGGCCTATCGCGAGCTGAAAGCGGCGATCCAGCAGCACAACGCCAAAGCCGGCTCGATCGTGCTGCTCGACGTCGAAACCGGCGAGGTCCTGGCAATGGTGAACCAGCCCTCGTACAACCCGAACGATCGCGGCCAGGTGGCGGCGTCGCGCTACCGCAATCGTGCGGCCACCGACATCTTCGAGCCCGGCTCGAGCATCAAGCCGTTCGTCGCGGCGGCTGGCCTCGCCTCGGGGCGCTATCACGCCAACACGCTGATCGATACCTCGCCCTGGCGCGTCGGCATCAAGACCATCGCCGATCACGGCAAACCGCTCGGGGCGGTGCCGCTGACGACCATCCTTGCCAAGTCGAGCAACGTCGGCATGTCCAAGATGGCGATGACGCTCAGCCCCAAGTCCATGTGGAGCACGCTCAACGCGTTCGGTTTCGGGCAGGTGTCCGGCAGCGGCTTTCCGGGCGAGTCCGCGGGGTTGCTGAACGATCCTTCGCACTGGAGCCGCATCAACCAGGCAACCATGTCGTACGGCTACGGCTTGGCCGTCACTCCGTTGCAGCTCGCGCATGCCTACGCCACGCTCGGCGCCGGCGGCATTTCGCGGCCGGTGACGTTGCGTCGCGCCGATCAGCCTGTGCCGGGTCAGCGGGTGATCGACGAACACGTTGCCCACGAACTGCTGGCAATGATGGAGGCCGTGGTCTCGCAGGACGGCACCGGCAAGAGCGCCGCACTGGCCGGTTATCGCGTCGCCGGCAAGACCGGCACGGCGTGGAAGCTGTCGGAGAACGGCTACGGCACCGACGGCGACCGCAAGTACATGGCCACCTTCGGCGGCGTGGTGCCGGCGAGCCGGCCGAAGCTGGCTGCGATCGTCGTGATTGACGAGCCCGGCGGCCGTCTCTACTACGCCGGAGAAGTTGCTGCACCGGTGTTCGCCAACGTGATGGCGGGCGCGTTGCGCCTGCTGGGTGTGCCGCCGGACGGGCTGGACCAGTTGCCGCAGGCGATCATGGTTCAGGCGAACGCCGCGGCTGCGGCGAGTTCCGGGCCATGAGCGGTGCAGTGTCGAGGCGCAGCGCTGTGACCATCGCGCGTAACAATTCGCCCTCCAGGAATCTGCGGGCATTGCTCGCCGGTCTGCGGTCCGATGTGCCGGACGTGGAGATCGTCGATCTGACGCTCGACAGCCGGCGGGTCGTGCCGGGCGGCGCATTCGTCGCCTTGCCCGGTTTGCGCAGTCACGGCATTGGTTTCGCTGCCCAGGCCATCCAGGCCGGCGCCAGCGTGATTCTGTGGGAGCCGATCGCCGGTGTGCCGGCTCCGCAGGTGGGTGGGAAGGTCGAGCTCGTCGCCGTGCCGCAGCTCAGTGCGCAGCTGGGCGTGCTTGCAGACCGCTTTTTCGATGCACCTTCGCAGTCGGTTGCCGTGACCGGCATCACCGGCACCAATGGCAAGACCACCACGGCCTACGTGCTCGCGGCCGCGCTGGCGCAGCTCGGCAAGTCGTCGGCCTACGCTGGCACGCTGGGGTACGGCCCCATCGGCGCGGTGACGCCGGGAACACACACGACACCGGATTGCATCACCGTCCATCGTCAGCTCGCACAACTGCGCGACGGCGGCGTGACTCACCTAGGTATGGAAGTGTCCTCGCATGCGCTGGATCAGCGTCGCGTCGACGGCGTCCGCTTCGATACGGCGGTGTTCACCAATCTCACGCACGATCATCTCGATTACCACGGGACGGTGGAGGCTTACGGCGCGGCCAAAGAGCGGCTGTTCCAATGGCCGGGGCTGAAGCAGGCCGTGATCAATGTCGGCGATGAGTTCGGCCGGCAGCTGGCCGAGCGCTACAGCGGCAGCGGCCTGACGCTTTGCAGCCGTTCGGTCGCGGTGCAAGTGTCGAAACTTTCACGTGCCCTGTTTGCGGCGAAAGTGCGTGCGGCCGCGCATGGTCTGGAAATCGACATCGATGGCAGCTGGGGCGCAGCGACCTTGCGCTCGCGCTTCGTCGGCGACTTCAATGTCGACAATCTGCTGGCCGTTCTCGGTGTGCTGCTCGGTTGGGATGTGCCGTTGAAGCGTGCAATCGAGGCGCTCGAAAACTGCGTTGCACCTCCTGGCCGCATGGAGACGTTCACCGCGCCTGGCAAACCGCTGGCGATCGTCGACTACGCGCATACGCCCGATGCACTGGAAAAGGCGTTGCAAGCGGCACGCAAGCATTGCAGCGGCAAGTTGATCTGCGTTTTCGGCTGCGGTGGCGATCGCGATGCGTCCAAGCGTCCGGTCATGGGCTCGATCGCCGAGCGGCTCGCCGATGCCGTGATCGTGACGGACGACAACCCGCGCACCGAGGACGGCGACGCCATCGTCGCCAACATCGTGGCGGGCCTGAAGCATCCGGAACAAGCAACGATCGAACGTGATCGCGCACGAGCCATCGAACATGCGATCCGCGCGGGCGCTTCAGGCGATGCGGTGCTCGTGGCCGGCAAAGGCCATGAGGATTACCAGATCGTCGGGCTGGAGAAACGGTATTTCAGCGACCGCGATGTAGTGCGGGCCGCGCTGCAGGGGGACCGATGACCACCTGGCGGCTGAATGAATTCGTGCAGGCAGCCGGAGGTGAGCGGGTCGGTGACGACTGCGCTTTCACCAGCGTTTCCACCGACACCCGGACGCTCGAGGCCGGCGCGCTGTTCGTGGCGCTCACCGGACCGAACTTCGATGGTCACGACTTCGTGCAGGCCGCCGCCGAGCGCGGCGCTGCGGCAGCGCTGGTCGAACGTCCCTTGGCAGCCGAGCTGCCGCAGATCGTGGTGCCGGATACGCTCGCCGCGCTGTCCGCGTTCGCCCTCGACTGGCGTCGGCGGTTCAGCATCCCGGTCATCGGTGTAACCGGCAGCAATGGCAAGACCACGACCAAGGAGCTGATCGGGGCAATTCTGTCGCGCCAGGGCCCGTGCCTGATCACGCGTGGCAATCTGAACAACCACATCGGCGTGCCGCTGATGTTGCTGGAGCTGGACCAGGCTCATCGCTACGCGGTGATCGAGATGGGCGCCAATCATCAGGGCGAGATCGCGCACCTGATGAGTATCGCCGAGCCGGCGATCGGCATCGTGACCAACGCCGGAGCCGCGCACCTGGAAGGTTTCGGCAGTCTGCAGGGCGTGGCCGCCGGCAAAGGCGAAATGTTCCTCGGCCTGCCGGCAGACGGCGTGGCTGTCATCAATGCCGATGACGCGTTCGCCACGATGTGGCGCGAGGCGCGTGCCGCCGACAAGGTACTGACTTTCGGCTTCGAGCAGCCTGCTGATTTCATGGCGCACAAGGTTTCAGTCTCGGAACTGACCGGTGCGCGCATCGATTTCGAGCTGGTGACGCCGGTCGGAACTCGCCAGGCCACACTGGCCCTGGCGGGCCTGCACAACCTGCGCAATGCGCTTGGTGCCGCCGCGGTGGCACATGCCGTGGGCATCGATCTCGATGAAATCGTTGCCGGGCTGGCGGCGATGCGCGCGGTCGCGGGGCGACTCGAAATCAAGCCTGCCATCAATGGCGCGTTCCTGGTCGACGATTCCTACAACGCCAACCCGAGCTCGCTGAAAGCCGGGCTCGATGCATTCCGCAGTTTCGGCGGTGAGCGCTGGCTGATTCTCGGCGACATGCTCGAACTCGGCAGCAGCGCCAATGAGCTGCATGCCGAAGTCGGCCGCTATGCACGCGAGGCCGGCATCCAACGCGTGCTCGCCATCGGCACCCACTCGCATTTCGCCGTCGAGGCCTTCGGGCGCGGCGCGCAATGGTTTGCCGACATCGATTCGTTGATCGCTGAAGCACGAGCATCGCTGACCGCTGGCGTTGCCGTACTGATCAAGGGTTCGCGTGCGAATCGTCTGGAGCGGGTATCGGTCGCGCTGGCCGCCACGCCATCCCAGGCAGTCAACGGACACTGAAGACGGACAACAAGAACACACATGCTGCTGTATCTCGCACACTACCTGAGCGAATGGCACTCCGGCTTCCGGGTGTTCAGCTATCTGACGCTGCGGGCGATTCTCGCGGCGCTCACGGCGCTGGCGATCTCTTTCATCGTCGGTCCGTGGATGATCCGCACCCTGTCGGATCGGCAGATCGGCCAGCGCGTGCGCGACGACGGACCGAAGTCGCACCTGCCCAAGGCAGGCACGCCGACGATGGGCGGTGCACTGATCCTGGTCGCCATCGGCGTCGGTACCCTGTTGTGGGCCGACCTGAGCAACCGTTTCGTGCTGATCACGCTGGCGGTGACGCTGGCGTTCGGCCTGATCGGTTTCTGGGACGACTATCTGAAGCTGGTGGTCGGCAACAGCCGCGGCCTGATCGCGCGCTACAAATATTTCTGGCAATCGGTGGCGGGTCTGGGTTGCGCCTTCGCCCTGTACTACACGGCCAAGGTGCCGGCGGAAACGGCGCTGTACGTGCCGTTCTTCAAGACCGTGATGGTGCCGCTGGGCTTCGGTTACATCCTGCTCACCTATTTCGTGGTCGTCGGCACCAGCAACGCGGTCAACCTGACCGACGGCCTGGACGGACTGGCCATCATGCCGGCGGTGCTGGTCGGCGGCGCACTGGGAGTGTTCGCGTATGCAACGGGCAATGCGGTGTTCTCGGGTTATCTCGGCATTCCATTCATCGAGGGCACCGGTGAAATACTGGTGTTCTGCACGACGCTGGTCGGTGCCGGCCTCGGATTCCTCTGGTTCAACACCTACCCGGCCCAGGTGTTCATGG
Source organism: Povalibacter sp. (assembly GCA_035556415.1). GTDB lineage: Bacteria > Pseudomonadota > Gammaproteobacteria > Steroidobacterales > Steroidobacteraceae > Steroidobacter. Next base: position 47 of record DATMEZ010000222.1, on the reverse strand, counting down.
GTGATATCGGCGCTCTCGCGCTCGGTGCGGCACTAGGGGTCGTCGCC
>DATMEZ010000221.1:0-13953 GCA_035556415.1 Povalibacter sp. | reverse complement strand
TTCCAGGCCTTGTCGCTGGCGGAGCGCTCGCCGGCGGCGCATCACCTGGGGCTGTGGGTCATCGTCGTGCCGGCGCTCGGCGGGCTCATCGTCGGACTGATGTGCCGCTACGGCAGCGAGAAGATCCGCGGGCACGGGATCCCCGAAGCGCTTGAGGCGATTCTGTACGGCAAGAGCCGCATGTCGCCGAAGATTGCTGCGTTGAAGCCGCTGTCCTCGGCGATCGTGATCGGCAGCGGCGGGCCGTTCGGCGCGGAAGGGCCCATCATCATGACCGGCGGCGCCTCGGCATCGTTGCTGGCTCAGGCATTCCATCTGACTTCCGCCGAACGCAAGGCCCTGCTGGTGGCGGGCGCCACCGCCGGCATGACGGCCGTTTTCGGCACGCCGCTGGCCGCAGTGCTGCTGGCGGTCGAGCTGTTGCTGTTCGAGCTGCGTCCGAGAAGCCTGTTGCCGGTTGCCCTGGCTTGCTCGGTGGCTGCGTTCCTGCGCCCGCTGTGCATTGCGGACGGTCCATTGTTCCCGCTGGAGACGGCAGTTCCGCACCTGGCTGCGCTCGGCTCGTGCGTTCTGGCGGGACTGGCGAGCGGCGCGCTCTCGGCCCTCATGACGGCGGGTCTGTATCGGGTCGAAGACCTGTTCGCAAAACTGCCGGTGCACTGGATGTGGTGGCCGGCGCTGGGCGGCCTGGTGGTGGGTGTCGGCGGCTTCTTCGAGCCGCGCGCGCTGGGTGTGGGCTACGACGTGATCGGCGATTTGCTGTCGAATCACCTGGCCCTGTCGGTGGTCGCCGGTTTGCTCGCGGCCAAGCTGATCATGTGGATGGTCGCGCTTGCCTCCGGCACTTCCGGCGGCGTGCTGGCGCCGTTGTTGATGATCGGTGCGGGTCTGGGGTGTCTCATCGGTCCGTACATGCCGGGCGGCGATCCGCGCCTGTGGGCGTTGGTGTGCATGGCTGCCACGCTTGGCGGCACGATGCGTGCGCCGATGACTGCGGTCGTGTTTGCGTTCGGCCTCACGCATGACGTCAATGCGTTGCTGCCGACGCTACTGGCGTGCGCCGTTGCCTACGGCTTTACCGTCGTCGTGATGCCTCGCTCCATTCTCACGGAGAAGATCGCGCGGCGGGGTCGTCACGTCTTCCGTGAATATGGCGTCGACCCGCTCGAGCAGCACTATGTCGACGAGGTCATGACCCGCACGGTGATTGCAATCGAGGGCGCCATGACTGTTGGCGAGGCACTATCCGATTACTTCGGCGCCGCCCAGACGCATCGTGCCTATCCCGTCGTGGTTGGCGGCGAGGTGCGCGGGTTGGTCGATCGTGGGTTGCTGATGCGCGCCGAGGCCGGCAAGACGGTGGAGTCCGTGCTGCCGGGAAGCCGCCTCGAATTCGCATTGTCGACGGAAAACTGCCGCTCGGTTGCCGCCCGCATGGCGGCGCTCGGCGTCGAGCGATTGCCGGTGGTCGAGTCCAGCGAGTCCCCACGGCTCATCGGTATCGTCTCGCGCAGCGATCTGCTTGGCGTGACGCGTCACGTGCATGAGGAAGAAGGAAAGCGCGAGCGGTGGTTTGCGCGGGATACCCTGGGAGAATAGTGAAGCGAACTGCCGCGCGATGCGGCAGGGTGATGGATGATCGGTTGCACCTGCTGCTCGCGGTGCACGACAGAGCGACTCGGGCTTCGCTCACTGCCGGTTGGAGATCCTCCCGCCGGCCTGTTTCATGCGCACCGGCTTGCGGTTCGGTCTTGGCGCGCTCACTAGACTCGCCGCGCCTGCACCCCTCCAGTCCAACCGATGATTCCATCCCAAATGCGGAAACTGTCTATCCGTTGACGTCGGCAAAAAACGGGCTTGAGGTAAATATATAAGCGCTGTTACATTCGCTCCATGACATGCGACGCGCGCTCCGACCGCACGCTGGGAACCGCCTTGCGGCATCTGCTGGAATTGCTGGATGGCGATGTCGAAGCGGTGTACCGCGAGGCGAGCCTGGACTATCGGCCGAGATATACGCCCGTGATGCGGGCCCTGGCGGATTCCCGGACGCTCGCCATCCGCGATCTCGCCGCTGCGGCCGGCATCTCCCATTCGGCCGCCTCGCAGACCGTGGCGAAAATGAAAGCAGCGGGAATCGTGCGCCAGATTGCCGGCCAGGATGGCCGCGAGCGCGTCGTCCAACTCACCCGACATGGCAAGGCATTGCTGCCGAAGCTCGAGGCCCGGTGGACCGCGACCAACGCCGCTGCCGAGGAACTGGATCGGGAACTGTCGTCCAGGTTGACCCATACGCTCGAAGAGGCGATCGCCGCGCTCGAAGCTCGATCGTTCAAGCAGCGTATCCGTGCCAACGAAGCGCGCATCGCGCGCAAGAATCCAGAATGAGACTGTCGTGCACGCTGGTGGCGATGTTCGTGACGCTCACTGCCGCGCAGGCGGGCGATCTGGAAGCAGCGGATCGCAAGGCCGTCGTCGACGCAGTGATTGCGCATCTGGAGACCGACTACGTCGAGCCGGAAGCGGGTCGGCGTGGTGCGCAACGATTGCGCCGGGCATTCGCGGCGCGGCAGCTCACGATGCAACAGGGCGATGCGTTTGCCGGGCAGCTCACCAAGATGCTTCGTGATTCGACCGGGGACGGACACTTGACCGTCGAGTACTCGGCGCAAGTGCTCAGTGACAGCGAAGCGGCAGATTCCGAGTTCACCGAACAGGAAATGCAGCGTTACTACGGCGCGCAGGTGAATTTCGGCGTGAACAAGGCCGAGCGGCTGGATGGCAACATCGGCTTGCTCGAGCTGACGGTCTTTCCGCCGGCAGACATGGGCGGCAACACCATAGCGGCCGCGATGCAGGTCGTCGCCCACACCGACGCGCTCATCATCGATCTGCGCAACAACGGCGGCGGCAGCGACACGGTCTCGCTGGTTGCCAGCTATCTTTTCGACACGCAGCAGCCGCTCAGCGGTATTTACGATCGCACCCGCGACCATTTGCAGCAGAGCTATACGCAGTCCTACGTGCCGGGCGCGAGGTTCGGCGCCACCAAGCCGGTGTTCGTACTGATTTCCAAGCGCACGTTCTCGGCTGCGGAAGCGCTCGCCTACGATCTGCAGGCGCTCAAGCGCGCAACCATCATCGGGCAGCCCTCCGGCGGCGGCGCGCATCCATTCACCTATCGGCGGGTTCATCCTCATTTCGTGCTGTGGGCCGTCACCGAGAAATCCGTGAATCCCATCACCGGGAAGAACTGGCAGGACACCGGCGTGCAGCCCGACGTGCTGGTGGAGCCATCGCGCGCCATGGAGAAGGCGCTCGAGTTGATCCGTCAGTCATTGACAGCGCGATAGACCGCTTCGGTCTTTTTTCAGCGCGCGTCGTTTCCCGCCGCTGGATGCGCTATAGAGTGCATGTTGGCGGCAAGGCGAGGGCGCTGGCCATGAAGATTTCCGCTCGAGGCGCGTCCGTTCAGAACATCTACTGTGAGGCCATCCGCAGGCGGGCGCTGCTGGAGTTCCACTATGACGGGAAGCAGCGCGTGGTAGCACCGTACTGCTACGGCGTATCTACGCGAGGCACGGAATCTCTGCGGGCGATTCAGGTTCGCGGCGCAAGTGCGTCGGGCGGGCTCGGCTTCGGCAAGCTCTGGTCCGTCGGCAAGATCGTAAGCCCGGTCCTATTGGACGAGACCTTCACGCCCGACGATCCGAACTACAATCCGGACGACAGCGGCATGCAGCAGATCTACTGCCGGATCTGACGCCGATTCAGATCACGGCGCGCATTCCAGGACGATCCGGCCTGTTGCTTTGCCTTGCGTCCACTACAATCCGCGACCTCGAACAACAACGTATCGGTGCAGGGGCCGTCGATGCCGTCGTCGGGTGGAAGTTTCCAGAACATCGTCGAGCGCGAGCTGGGGCTGCGACGCAGCTTGAGCGCGCGCAAGCTGTCGATGATCGCCATCGGCGGCGCGATCGGCACCGGGCTGTTTCTCGGCAGCGGCTTTGCGATCAGCCTTGCCGGACCGGCAGTGCTGGTGAGCTACGCCATCGGCGCGGTGATCGCCTTGTTGCTGATGGGCTGCCTGGCCGAGATGACCATCGCGCATCCGACGTCCGGCTCTTTCGGCGCTTATGCCGAGCACTACATCGGTCCGTTGGCCGGCTTCCTGGTGCGCTATTCGTACTGGACCTGCATCGTGCTTGCCGTGGGCACCGAGGTGACCGCGGTCGCCTTATATATGAAGTACTGGTTCCCGGGCGTTCCCGGCTGGTACTGGATTGCCACGTTCTCGACCCTGCTGATCCTGGTCAACGCCATCAGCGTCAACGTGTTCGGAGCCGTCGAGTACTGGTTCTCGTTCATCAAGGTCGCAGCCATCGTCGCATTCATCTTGCTCGGCGCCTACGTGGTGTTCGGGGCGCCAGGTCACGTGCCGGACGGCTACGTCGGCTTTGGCAACTACACGGCGCACGGCGGTTTCTTTCCCAAAGGCGGGTGGGGCGCCTGGGTCGCGGTCATCGTGGCGATCTTCAGCTATCTGAGCATCGAGATGATCGCGGTCGCCGCCGGCGAAGCCGCGCAGCCCGAGCAGGCGGTCAAGCAGGCATTCCGGGCGACGGTGCTGCGGCTGATCCTGTTCTATCTGCTGACGCTGGCGTTGATGCTGGCCATCGTGCCCTGGACCGCTGCGGGTGCGGACGAGAGTCCGTTCGTGAAGGTCATGCAGGCCGTGCGTGTGCCTGCCGCCGCCGGGGTGATCAATTTCGTCATCCTGGTGGCGGCGCTGTCGGCGATGAACAGTCAGCTCTACATCACTACACGCATGATGTTCAGCCTGTCGCGTGCCGGACATGCGCCGCGCCGCCTTGGAGTTCTCAGTCGGCGCGGCGTTCCGTTGAATGCGCTGCTGTTGTCGACTGCCGGCATTGCACTGGCCACGGTCGTGAACGTGGTTTCACCGGACCGGGCGTTCATCCTGATGCTGTCGGTCTCCGTGTTCGGCGCGATGTTCACCTGGATGATGATTTTCGTGACGCACTACTTCTTCAGGCGAGCGCGTGTGCAGGCGACTGAGGCGGCGCTGAGTTTTCGCATGTACGGTTATCCGGTGACGACCTGGCTGGGTGCCGGGTTGATGGCGGCCGTGCTGGTGACCACGGCCTTCACGTCGGCATTCCGCATGACGCTGTCGTTCGGCTTGCCGTTCCTGGCGTTCCTCACCATCGTGTACTGGTTCCGGTATCGAGGCCGGGATCGCGCGGACGAGCTGGCCCGGGTTACGCCCGAGCGATAGCGAGGCAACCCAGAGCTTCGCTGAAGGGCGCGCGCTGGTGAGATACCAGCACGCATACGACAGCGGATTCTACTCTGTCTGTGCGCCGGCCTGCTGTAGCGCGAGCTGACGTTCGCGCGGGCTCGGCGGCGTCCACTGGTACATCCAGGTCTCGGTCAGCGGCTGGCCGTTGCGACGCAGGAACAGCCGCAGATCGATCGGCTCGATGCTGTCGTCCAGCGGCCGTATGTCGAACATGGCGCGATAGCCGTTGATGGATTCCAGCGGCCGTGCGGAAGTGATCTCGACGACGCCACGCGATGCGGTAATCACCGGCTCGACCTCGGCACGTGGCGGCAGCGTCGCAAGCTCGCCTCCGGCGAAATCGATGGCGAATCTCCAGGCGAAATGCATCCGCGGCTGGCCGACTACGCCGCCGATACCAGTGCGCGTCGCAACGGTGGATGCGAGCGCAGGCGCCGCAGGCATCTGCGTGCCCCAGTACATGCGATAGCCGAACAGCATCTCCTTGCCGGCTTGCGCCCGGTCCGCAGGATTCCAGAACGCCACGATGTTGTCGTAGGTCTCGTCTGGCGCCGGCAGCTCGACCAGCTGGATCGCGCCCTTGCCCCACGGCGTTTTCGGCTCGACCCACAGGCTGGGGCGGCGCTCGTAGAAGACGCCGTCGTCCTGGTAGTGCTCGAAATTCCGGTCACGTTGCAGCAGGCCGAAGCCCCGCGGGTTTTCGTCCAAGTAGGAACTGACGCGCACGCCCGCAGGATTGACCACCGGGCGCCAGATCCATTCGCCGTTGCCGGTGAGCATCGACAGCCCGTCGGAGTCGTGGATCTCGGGGCGCCAGTCGTTTGCCATGCGGCGATCGTTCTCGCCGCACTGGTACATGCTGGTCAGCGGTGCGATGCCCAGCCGATTGATGGGCTTGCGTGGATACAGCGCGGCATCCACATCCATCATCTGCGTTGCGCCCGGCGCGATCTCGAATCGATAGGCGCCGGTGACGCTGGGCGAATCGAGCAGTCCGTACACCACCATGCGGCGCGCGTTCGGCGGCGGACGCTCGAACCAGAACGCGGTAAAGCGCGGAAACTCTTCGGGGCCGTCGATCGCCGTATCGATCGCCAGCCCGCGGGCCGACAAGCCGTACTGACGGGCGTCGTTGCCGACGGCGCGGAAATAGCTGGCGCCCAGATAGGCCGCGACATCCGAAGTCCAGTTGGTGGCCGCCTGGATCCGAAAGCCTGCGAAGCCGAGATCGGCAGACAGCGTCTTGCCCCTCACACCGCTCTTGCCGAGATCGAAATAGGCCGGGTCGTACTTCAGTTCGCTGGCGTGGCCATCCACTACTTCGAACATGCGCACCGGCTCCTTGAAGCCGCGGCCCATGTGAAAGAACTGGATGCGGAAGCCGCGCTGCTCGCTGGCCCACAGCGCGTGCTCGCTGCGGAAGCGGATGGACTGATACTGATCGTAAGTGAGCCGTTGCAGGTTCAGCGGTGCAAGCTTGGCGGGCGGACGATAGGCGCGTCCGGCAAGCGCACGCGCCTGACCTTTCAACGTGGCGTAACTGAAGTCGCCGGGCTCTAGCGCGGACGATTCGGCGGCTAGCAGGCGGCTGGACGAGAGGTAGGCAGTGGACAGCAGGGCGGCGGATCGGAACAGGTCGCGTCGGTGCATCGTTGGAAAATCTTGCAATCCTGGGAGGGCAATTCGTGGGCGCAATCGTCTCAATACGCAACGGATACGCAGAGTTCCATCGCGGCTGCAGCGGCCTGGAACATCAGTGGGCGGCGCTCGTCGGGTTCAGGGTTGGCCTGAACACGACCGATGCAAACGCAAGCACAAGGCGTCGACATCATGATGTCACGATGCCGGCAGGCTCGCGGCGCGACGCAGCGCTGCCCGCGCCAGCAGGCGTGTGGAATCGAGGGTGGGCAGTGGGGAGTTCGCATCGCTGAGGATCAGCGGAATCTCGGTGCAGCCGAGCACCACCGCATCGGCGCCCTGCTGCTGCAGGCGTGCGATGACTTGCTGGAAGTACGCGACGCTCCGTGGCTCGAATACGCTGCACACCAGCTCATCCATGATGATGCGATTGATTTCTTCGCGTTCGGCAGGCTGTGGGCGCAGGAAGTCCACCCCGCGCGCCTGGAGTTTTTGCGGATAGACCTCGCTTTCGACCAGCCAGCGCGTGCCGGTCAAGGCGACTCGCCGGAAGCCTCGCTCGGCGGCCTGCGCGGCGACCACGTCGGCAATGTGCAGCCAGGGCAGCGGCAGCCGCGATTCGATGAAGGGCAGGGCAGCGTGGATGGTGTTGTCCGGGCAGATCAGGAACTGTGCGCCGATCCGCGCCAGCTTGTTCGCGGAGTCGAGCATCAACTCGCCGACGCCGGCCCAGTCGTGCTGGTCGAGGCACTTCACGTAGTCGGCCAGCGAATTCGTGTGCAACGAAACCTGCGGATGCGCGTGTGGCCCCAGGAACTCGGCGCCTTCCACGCAAATCGTCTTGTAGCACAGCGCTGCGCCTTCGGCAGAGCAAGCGACGATACCGATGTGTTGTGACATGCCGCGATTCTACGCCGTGCGCCGCCGCCAGTGGCCCTGCTGGCGGCGGGCCAGCCCGACGGTGTCGCGGCGCGCCTGCATCGGCGTTGGCAAAGCCGATCAGTCTGTTAATATCTCCCGAGGTTCTTCAGGATTATTGTTTCAAATGAAACTAGCTACGCTGGGTAACGGCGGCCGCGACGGCCAGCTGGTGGTGGTCAGCCGCGATCTCGCCCGGGCCGTTGCAGTGCCGCAGATCGCACCGACGCTGCAGGTCGCCCTGGATGACTGGCAGAGAATTTCCCCGCAGCTGCAATCGGTTGCGGATGCGTTGGAACGCGGTGAGCACAAGGACCCGATGGTGTTCGATCCGGCGCAAGCCCTGTCGCCGTTGCCGCGGGCGCACCATTGGGTGGACGGCTCCGCCTACGTGAACCACGTGGAGCTGGTGCGCAAGGCGCGCGGTGCGGAAATGCCCGCGACTTTCTGGACCGATCCGCTCGTCTACCAGGGCGGCTCCGACGATTTCCTCGGTCCGACCCAGGACGTGCCGGTGCCCAGCGAAGAGTTCGGCATCGACCTGGAAGGCGAGATCGCCGTGATCACGGACGATGTCGCCATGGGCGTCGGTCGCGAGCAGGCGCGCGGTCACATCAAGCTGCTGATGCTGGTCAACGACTGGTCGCTGCGCAACCTGATCCCGGGAGAGCTGGCAAAGGGTTTCGGCTTCTACCAGTCGAAACCGTCCACCGCGTTCTCGCCCGTGGCGGTCACGCCGGATGAGCTCGGCTCGGCCTGGGACGGCGGCAAGATCAACCTGCCGCTGCTGGTGCAGATCAACGGCAAGCCTTTCGGACGGCCGCAGGCCGGCGTCGACATGACCTTCGATTTCCCCCGGCTGATCGAGCACGTTACCAAGACGCGCAACGCGCGCGCCGGCACGATCATCGGTTCGGGTACGGTGTCGAACTACGATCGCTCGCTCGGCTCGGCCTGCCTGGCCGAACGTCGCATGCTGGAACAGATCGAAACAGGCAAGCCGGTTACGTCCTTCCTGAAGTTCGGTGATCGCGTGCGCATCGAGATGCTCGATGCCGCTGGCCGCAGCATCTTTGGCGCGATCGATCAGAAAGTCGTAAAGGTCTGAGCCCTCAGTTCAGCGCCTGCAGCATGCTGGTGCCGCCCAGGCCGCGCATCTGCGACACGATCCATTGCTGGCGCGAGCGCACGTAGCGCGAGGGTGCGTTGACGTGCAGGCGTTTCGGATTGGGGAGGACGGCGGCGAGCAGCGCTGAGTCATAAGCCGTGAGGCTCGCCGGATTCTTGTGGAAGTAGGCGTCGCTGGCTGCACCGGCACCGAAGACGCCCCTGCCGAATTCCGCAACGTTCAGATACACCTCGAGAATGCGCTGCTTCGGCCACAGCGTCTCGATCAGCAGCGTGAAATACGCTTCCAGTGCCTTGCGCACCCAGCTCTGCGCCGGCCACAAGAACAGGTTCTTCGCCACCTGCTGCGAGATCGTGCTGGCACCGCGCACGCGGCGGCCGCGCTCGCGATCGTCCAGCGCCTTGTTGATCTGCTTGAAATCGAAGCCGTTGTGCGCCGGAAAGGTCTGGTCTTCCGAAGCGATGACCGCCAGTTTCAGCTGCGGCGAGATCTGCTGCCAGTCCACCCAGCGATGACGGATCGCGTACGCGGGCTGGCTGTTGGCCGCGATCAGGCGCTCGCGCAGCATGAACGCCGAAGTGGGTGGATCGATCCAGCGCAGCGCGAGCACCAGCGCTGCGCTGCCGACGAACAGGGTCAGCAACAGCCACGACAATGAACGCAGGAGTCGTCGAGTCAGGGTGCGCGCAGGCATGGAAGCGATGATAACGGCGCCGGGCGTTGTGAACCGGTCGATATTGCCATTTCGGGACCAACCATCAAGCAATGATATCGGGACTGCTGGCGGTGGCATGGGCGGCATCGACGCGAAGTCTTCGCTCGATGACAGCGACACCGTCTGGGGCGCGCAGGTCGGTTACCGGTGGGGTTCTTATGTCGCTGCCGAAGTTGGCTATGTCGACATGGGCAAGTCGCAGTACCAGGCGGACCCGACCGGCACGCCGCTGCGCGCATCGGTGCGTTATCTGAGCAGCGGCGCGACGCTTGCCGCGCTGGGCATTCTTCCCTTGGGTGAAAGATTCGATCTGTACGCCCGCGGCGGCGTCTACTTCGCCGATACTCGGGTACGGCTGAAGGTTGCGGATCTGGATACCGGCGAGTCGCTCGCCTCGGCCGAGCAGAAGGCCAGCTCCAAGGATCTGTTTGCCGGTATCGGCGCGGCCTGGAACGTCAGCCCGGGCTTCGCGCTGCGGATCGAGTATCAGCGCTACTTCGACGTCGGCGACGATGAAAAGACCGGCGAGACCGACGTCGACCTGTTGACGCTCGGCGTGCTGTTCCGCTGAAAGCAGCAGGGCTGCCACAGGCCCCGGCCTGTGGCAGCCGGCTGCAAGCCGCTGCGCCTTATTCCTGCGGCGCTTCGATCCGCTGCACCGACTCGATGGTGATCGGCTCCACCGGCACGTCCTGGTGGCCGCCCTTGTTGCCGGTCTTCACCGCCACGATGGCGTCGACCACGTCCATGCCCGAAGCGATGCGGCCGAACACGGCGTAGCCGTAGTTGCCGGGCCGGTGATCGAGGAAATCGTTGTCGACCACGTTGATGAAGAACTGCGAGGTGGCGCTGTTGACGTCGTTGGTGCGTGCCATCGACAGCGTGCCGCGCTTGTTCTTCAGGCCGTTGGTGGCCTCGTTCTGGATCGGCGCGCGCTGGCCCGACTTGGCCGTCATGTCGGCGGTGAGGCCGCCGCCCTGCACCATGAAGCCGGCGATGACGCGGTGAAACACGGTGCCGTCGAAATAGCCGTCGTCAGCGTACTTCAGGAAGTTCTCGACCGTGATCGGCGCCTGCTTGTCGAACAGCTGGACCGTGAAGACGCCTTTGGAAGTTTTGAATTCGAGCATGATGAGGATGACCGCGTTGAAGTGAGAGAAGGTCCGCGCCGCAGGAGCGGGGCAGAAGTTCGGGTTTGCATCGTCATTCCCGCAGCGGGAGTCCATCTGGCGCATGCGGATGGATGCCCACCCCGCCTTGCGCGGAAGGGCAGGCTCTGCGCGGGTATGGCGCCGGCGGCGGGCATTCAGGGCGCTCCGAAACAGCCTTCGGTGACCCGTTCGTGGCCCGCCAGATCGGCGTGGGAGCGTACGCGAGTGAAGCCGTTGCGCACAAGCAGATCGCGGACCGCGCCGGCCTGCTTCCAGCCGTGTTCCAGGACCAGCCAGCCGCCGCTGGCGAGATATTGCGGCGCCGCGCCGGCGATGTGCTCGATGGCTTCGAGCCCGTTGCGGCCGCTGATCAGCGCGGCAGTCGGTTCGTGGCGGCGCACTTCGGGGGCGAGATCCGGATCGTCGACGGCGATGTAGGGCGGATTGGACACGATCAGGTCGAACGGTCCCTGCAAAGCCGCGAACCAGCTGCTTTGACTCAGTGTGACATTGGCAACCTGCAGATGCGCCACATTGCGCATCGCGACCGCGAGCGCATCCTTCGAGACGTCGCTGGCGACGATCCGTGCGGCAGGACGTTCGCTGGCAATTGCAAGCGCGATGGCGCCGCTGCCGGTGCCGAGATCCGCGATACGAGCTGCGGTGTTCTTGTCGAGATGCTCCAGCGCGCGTTCCACGACGAGCTCGGTCTCGGGTCGCGGAATCAGCACCGCCGGCGTCACTTCGAACAGCAGCGACCAGAATTCCTGCTGGCCGCGGATGTATGCAACCGGCTCGCCCTTCAGGCGCCGCTTCACCAATTGCTGAAACGACCAGCCCGCATGCGTCGGTAATTCCCGTTCGGGCGCGGCGCGAAAAGACGTGCGTGACAGCCCGGTCACATATTCGAGGAGCAACTCGGCATCGAGCCGCGCGGAAGGCGAACTGCGCGATAGCAGCAAAGTTGCGGTATGCAGTGCGTCGGAAACGGTTTGTGGGGAATCTACAGCAGGCATTTGGCGCGGCAGGTCACGTACAATTGCGCGCACAGCCTATCCGATCTGCGCAGCGAATGCCGCGTCCGGTACGGACCCGGCAGCAACCGCAGTTTTTTTCTTCGGAGCGTCCATGCAAGTCTATGCCAATGCGCTGGAAATGATCGGCCACACGCCGATGGTGAAATTGAGTCGGCTGGATACCGGGCCCTGCGAGCTGTTCCTGAAACTGGAGATGCTCAATCCGGGCGGCTCCATCAAGGATCGCATCGGCCGCTCCATGATCGAGGAAGCCGAGAAGCGCGGCGATCTCAAGCCCGGCGATACCATCGTCGAGGCCACCGCGGGCAACACCGGCCTGGGGCTGGCACTGGTGGCCGCGCAGAAGGGCTATCGCCTGATCCTGGTGCTGCCCGACAAGATGAGCCAGGAGAAGATCTTCAACCTGCGCGCGATGGGCGCGGAGGTGGTGCTGACGCGCTCGGACGTGGCCAAGGGCCATCCGGAGTACTACCAGGACCTGGGTGCATCGATCGCCGAGAAGACCGGCGCGTACTTCATCAACCAGTTCGCCAATCCCGACAATCCCAAGGCCCACGAGCACACCACCGGGCCGGAAATCTGGGAACAGATGCAGCAGCAGCTCGATGCCGTGGTGGTCGGCGTCGGTTCCAGCGGCACCATCGCGGGGCTGGCCGCTTACTTCAAGAAGCACGCACCGCACGTCGAGCTGGTGCTGGCCGATCCGCAGGGCTCGATCCTGGCCGAGTACATCCAGACCGGCAAGATGACTCAGAAGGGCTCGTGGCTGGTGGAAGGCATCGGCGAGGATTTCATTCCGTCCATCTGCGATTTCTCTCTGACCCGCCGCGCTTACAGCATCTCCGACGCCGAATCGTTCTCGGTGGCGCGCCAGCTGCTGCAGAAAGAAGGCGTGCTGGCCGGCTCATCGACCGGAACGTTGCTGGCTGCGGCGCTGCGCTACTGCCGTGAGCAAACGGAGCCGAAACGCGTCGTTACCATCGGCGCCGACACCGGCGCGCGCTACCTCTCGAAGCTGTACAACGATTTCTGGATGGAGGATCAGGGGTTCACCCATCGCGAGAAGTTCGGCGATCTGCGCGATCTCATCGGTCGTCCGCACGGCGAGCGCGCGACGATCACGGTGGGACCGGACGATGCGCTGACCACCGCGCACAATCGACTGCGTAATGCGGGTTTCTCGCAGCTGCCGGTCATGGAGAACGACACGCTCATCGGCGTGGTCACCGAGGACGACATCCTGCGCTTTGCCTTCGGCCGGCCGGAATGCTTCAAGGAGCCGGTGCGCCAGGCCATGACCAAGACTTTCCTGAAGGTGGACAAAGGTACGTCCGTCAACAACCTGGTGGCGATGCTGGAAGTGAGATCCTCGGCCGCGGTCATGGACGGCGAGAAGTTTCTCGGACTGGTGACGCGCTCGGACGTGCTGAATTATCTGCGGCGGCAGATGAAGAGCTAGAGGCGCTGCTCGTCATTGCCGCGCTGGCGGGAGTCCATCCGGTGAATTCAGATGGATTTCTGGTTGCGTGGAATGCGCCAGGTAATTGCGATCCTGGTAGGAGTGGTTTCGTTTTTTTTGGGGGGGGCGCTGCGGGAGAGGGCAGGAGCAGGTTCGGTTGGCGGAGTGTGGTTTTGGGTGGACTGCGGAAGAGTGAGTGGCTTCGATTGGCAGTGTGCGGCTCCGGCGGGAGTGTCTCGTTTCGGGACCGCCGTGAACCCCTCCCTGGGGGCTGCCGTCGAAAACATCCTGTTTTCGAGGCTCCCGAAACGAGACACTCCCGCCGGATCCGCAGAGGCTTCCAGGTCCGTGGCGCTCGGAGAGCGCGCTTCCGGAAAGAAGGGTGGCACTCTCTTTCTGGCGTCGTTCTGGGCGGGGCTACCCATTTTCTTCGATGAGAGGAGGAACAGGATGTTCCGAGTGAGCAAGCCTAGAGGGACGTATTCACGTGCGGTCCTGGAAATGTGTGCCCCCGCCCAGAACGACGCCATGGCACGATGCTGCTCATGACCACAATGTACGCGCTATCTCGGAAAATTGC
>DATMEZ010000220.1:0-4741 GCA_035556415.1 Povalibacter sp. | reverse complement strand
CTCATGAATGTTTTACGTGCACTGAAGCATCTGGCGTCCACCGGTTGGGGGTTGCGGCGAGCCTTCGACGATCAGGCGCGGGCCGCGATCGAGCACGCCGTTGCCGAGAGCGAGAGTCTGCACGGCGGCGAGATCCGCTTCGCGGTCGAAGACAACCTGCACATCGCCGCGTTGTGGCGCGACATCACGCCCCGCCAGCGGGCGCTGCAAGTGTTCTCGCATCTGGGCGTATGGGATACGCAGCGGAACAACGGCGTGCTCATCTATGTGCTGTGGGCCGATCACGACGTGGAGATCGTGGCCGATCGCGCCTTCGCGGATCTGGTAGCGGACCATGAATGGCGCGAAGTCTGCCATCGCATGGAGGAGTTGTTCGCGCAGAATCAGCCGCGGCAGGCTGCGGTGGAAGGTGTTAGGGAGGTCGGTCGTCTGATCGCGCGCCATTTCCCGTCGGCCGATCGCAACGAGTTGCCGAACCGGCCGGTGTTTCTATAGCGAGCAGGGCAAGCAAGGTCGCTGCGACCGCCACATTACGAAGCAGCGTAGGCCAACCTGCCGGGCTGGTCTTGTCTCACCGCGGGGCGGCCCGCTGTTGGGAGTTGGCGACACTATGGTTGCCCGCGACGGAATTGCGGTCGCACTGGCCGCGACAGATTGGTAATAATGCCTGCATGAATACGCAGCCCATTCATTTTTCCGCTGTGCGGCTCGGCGCCGTGCTCACTCTTGGACTAGCGCTCGCGGGATGCGAAATGTTTCCGCAGAAGCAGGCACCGGAGCCGCAGGCACCGCCGCCTCCGCCGGCGCCGGTGATCCATGAGCCGGTCGCGACCCATCAGTTCGAACTCGATGAAGGCGACGATGTGGTCGGTGTGCTGCAGGTGACGCGCGTGCAGGGTGAGGACACGTTCTCGGACATCGCGCGCCGCTTCAATCTCGGCTACGAAGAAATGGTGCGTGCCAATCCCGGCATCGATCCCTGGGTGCCGGGAGTCGGCCGTGAGATCGTTCTACCGACACAATATGTGTTGCCCGATGCGCCGCGCGAAGGGCTGGTCATCAATCTCGCGCAGCTGCGCGTGTTCTATTTCCCGAAGGTGAAGGAAGGTGAGCCGCGCACCGTCATCACGCATCCGATCGGCATCGGCAAGATCGGCTGGTCCACGCCCCTGGGCACGACCAAGATCACCAGCAAGGTCAAGGATCCCACCTGGCACCCGCCGGCCTCGGTGCGCAAAGAGCACCGCGAGGCGGGCGATCCGCTGCCGGCCCGCGTCCCGCCCGGCCCTGACAATCCCCTCGGCAATCGCATGATGCGGCTGGGCTGGCCCAGCTACCTGGTGCACGGCACCAACAAGCCCTACGGCGTGGGCATGCGCTCCAGCCACGGCTGCATGCGCTTCTATCCCGAAGACATCCTGCAGCTCTATGACGACATTCCGGTCGGCACCAAGGTGACCGTGGTGGACCAGCCGTTCGTGTTCGGCTGGCACCGGGGCGCGTTGTACGTGCAGTCCTTCCCGATCCAGGAAGACGACGAACGCGAGCATCCCAAGGGCGCCCACGCGTTGCTGAATGCCGCCATCTCCGATGAGATGTGGCAGACGGTGAAAGCGCACGACGTCTCCATCGATCTGCAGCTGGTGAACGATCTGACCACCAAGCCGCGCGGCATTGCCGTGCCGGTCTCGAGGGTCGAACAGGCGCCGGTGGTCGAGCACAGGAAGGATTCGAAGAAGGCCAGCAAGGGTGAGTCGCCGCCGCCGTCCGAGCCGGTCGGTCTGACGCTCGAGCAGTACATTGCCGATGCGCGTCACGTCGAGAACAAGCTGCCGGAAGGCTCGACTTGGAACGGCAAGGAAGAGCTGCTGGTGTCGGCGGAGGAGTTCGAGGCGACTCGCAGCGGCGCCATCGTGCCGAAGCAGAAGCCGGCAAAGAAGGCGCCGGCCGCCAAGCCGACCCCGCCGGCCAAGCAGGTTCAACCTGCCAAACAGGCCCAGACGAGCAAGGCGGCGACCAAGCCGGCGCCGGTGCAAACCGGCTCGGCGTCGCAAGGCTCGCGCTAGGAAGCTGCACTCCAGTCTTCACGGTAACGGTCACTCGCTGCAGCGCGAGGGGCCGAATCAAGAAAAGGCCGGCGTTTGCCGGCCTTTTTAATTTCCCGCTCGCGTGGGGGGCGCGGAGGGGATTCGAGGAGCCCGCATCCTAGCCGCTCTGCATTGCCGTCTTGTTACATCCGCGCCGCCGCTTCATTGCTCATCCGCCGAAAGTTTCCTCCCTGTCATCCGGGCGTCATCTGAGCGCCATACGCTCAGCGCCGCTTGAAAGGGCCCAACCGGCATCTGCGTGACTTCAAGTCCGGAAAAGGAAGAAGCGAGGCGGGACTGCCGCAGCTTCTTCGTCACGGGCGAGATGCACGACGAGGACAGCGATGCGAGTGCTGATGATTTCGGATGTTTACTTTCCGCGCATCAACGGCGTTTCCACCTCGATCCAGACCTTCAGGCGCGGCCTGCACGCGGCCGGCCACGAGACGGTACTGATCGCGCCGGAATATCCGGCGTCCTGGGCGGGAGACGGAGAGGGCGAGATCGTCAGGATCCCCTCTCGCTATCTGCCGCGCGATCCGGAAGATCGCTTGATGAAGATCGGTGCGATCCGCGCGTTGCGGCCGGAGTTGGCGTGCCGCGGATTCGACATCGTGCACGTGCAGACGCCTTTCATAGCGCACTACCAAGGTGTGAGTCTGGCGCGTTCCCTGGGAATTCCGGTCGTCGAGACCTACCACACCTATTTCGAGGAGTATCTGTATCACTACGTGCCGCTGCTGCCGCGTGCGGCGCTGCGATTCCTGGCTCGACGCTTCACGGCCTCGCAATGCAATGCGCTCGACGCGCTGGTCGTGCCTTCGCGCGCAATGCAACAGGCACTCGAAGACTACGGCGTGCGCTGCCCGATGCAGGTCATCCCCACCGGCATGGAGATGAGCCGCTTCGCAGGCGGCGATGGCCAGCGCTTCCGTGCCCAAGTGAACATCGAATCGCGGCGACCGACACTGGTCCACGTCGGACGCATCGCGCACGAGAAGAACATCGATTTCCTGTTCCGTGTGCTGCGCCGGGTTCTGCAGCGTATCCCGGACGTGGTGTTCATCGTCGCCGGCGAAGGTCCGGCACTGGCGCATTGCAAGTCGCAGGTCGAGGCGCTGGGGCTGTCCCGGCACGTTCGCTTCGTGGGTTATCTGTCGCGCGACTCGGCTCTGCTCGACTGCTACAAGGCCGGAGACCTGTTCGTGTTCTCTTCCCGGACCGAAACGCAGGGGCTGGTGCTGCTCGAGGCGATGGCGTTGGGCGTTCCGGTGGTTTCCACTGCCTACATGGGGACTGCGGACATCGTTCGGCCGCAACGCGGCGCCGCGCTCGCGCCCGATGACGAAGTTGGGTTTGCCGACGTCGTCGTCGATCTGCTGCTCGATCCGCGGCGGCGTGCCGCCATGTCGGCCGAGGCGCGTGCCTATGCCGCAACCTGGTCGGCCGACGCGATGGCGCAGCGGCTGGCTGATTTCTATCAGGCGGTCCGCGGCCAGCCGGCTCTCTCGGACACTACCGCTCGACGCGGACTGGGCGTCAGCTAATAATCCCGCGCAGACGATCCTCACCTTGCCCGCCGTGAAAGCAGCGGGCAGGGCCTCGCTGCTGACAGGCAGCAGCCTCATCGAGCCGGAGAGAGACATGCGCCTGGGCAATCAGCGCGAAAGCAGCAACGTGGAAGACCGCCGCGGCATCCGCTTTGGCCGTGCCGGTGGCATCGGTATCGGCACCATCGTGCTGGCGCTGGTGGCCATCTACTTCGGGCAGGACCCGTCCGTGGTGCTGCAGGGCATGCAGGGCCAGGGGCCGGTGCAGCAGGAGCAGGTGCCTTATCAGGAATCGGCGGCCGAGGGGGAGGCCCGGGTGCTGGTCTCCAAGGTGCTGGCGGACACCGAAGACACCTGGGGCGCGATCTTTGCCGCTGCCGGCCGCACCTACGAAGAGCCCAGGCTGGTGTTGTTCTCGCAGGGAGTGGAGACCGGTTGCGGCTTCGCGGAATCCAACGTCGGGCCGTTCTACTGTCCGGCCGACCACAAGGTCTACATCGATCTGACGTTCTACGACGAGTTGCAGAACCGCTTCGGCGCGCCCGGCGATTTTGCCCAGGCCTACGTGGTGGCGCACGAGATCGGTCATCACGTGCAGACGCTGCTGGGCATTTCCGAACGCAACCAGGCGGCACGGCAGAGTGCCAGCCCGGCGCAGGCCAATGCGCTGTCGGTGCGGCAGGAGTTGCAGGCCGACTGCTTCGCAGGCATCTGGGCCCACAACGCCAATCAGTCGCGGCAGATCCTGGAGTCGGGCGATATCGAAGAAGGCCTCAACGCGGCCAGCGCCATCGGCGATGACCGTCTGTCGCAAGGTCGAGCTTCACCTGAATCCTTCACGCACGGCACTTCCGAGCAGCGGGTGCGCTGGTTCAAGCGCGGCCTGGATACAGGCTCGCTCGATCAGTGCGACACGTTCGGCGCTACCAGCTTGTAGAGCGGTTTAGCTGGCGGCGGGCGGCCGGCAGCTGGAGAAGAGTGCTTCGCGGGCCGGTCTCGGATGAACCTGGGGAAGGGTTGCTTCGATTGGCAGCGTTTGGCTCCGGTTGGTTTGCGTTCGGAGGTGGGCGCTCGATTGGCAGTGTGCGGTTGCGGCGGGGGTGT
>DATMEZ010000219.1:0-8430 GCA_035556415.1 Povalibacter sp. | reverse complement strand
CGAGAGCATCGATGCGGTCGGTGCGCAGGTGTTCTCGGGCGAGATCGACATCGTCAACGCCCGCATCCATTTCCGGGGCGGCTGCGTGGCCAACACCACTGCCAGCCGTGTCAGCCTCAAGCAGGAGCGCAAGATCCGCATCTTCCAGGACGACGCCTACCTGTCCATCGACATGCAGCAGAAGATCCTGACCATGATCCGCAAGAAGGATGCGGCACCGGTGGAATCGCCAGCCCAGGTGTCGATCGAGGAGGAATCTTTCGAGCAGGGCGACGCGCTGCGCGATGAGATCGCGGCCTTCCTCAAGGCCATTCGCGAAAAGAGTACGCCGGTGGTGACTGGCGAAGACGGACTGCGGGCGCTCGAGACCGCGCTACAGATCACCGAGCTGGTGCAGAAGAGCGCGCAGCGCTAGTCGTGCACGCCGGAGAGCCGCTGGCGCTCGAGTGACTGCAACGGCTTGCCGGCGACCTGCTTCGCGATGGATTGCAGCAGTTCCAGGCTGACTTCGCCGCGGCGCTTCGCCAACTCGCCGGCCACGTCGTCGAGGCTGGCGCGTCCCTGGGTGAGCTTGCGTATCTCCTGGTCGGCCTCTTTCAAGACGACCACGGCGCGTGCTGTCTGCGCGCCCGAGGAGCGCTTGGCGAAAAGATCGGGTGTGCGTTTGCCCCAGTCGCCCAGGCGCTGCATCGCTTCTTCGTAGCGCTGCTTGCTGATGCCGCCGGAGCGCCGCAAGGTCTCGATCGAGTAGAACTCGGCAAAGCCTTCGACGATCCAGTCGCTCTCATGATCGCCGCGAATGCCCATCGCCACGTGCACCAGCTCGTGCAGCAGCGTGCTGGTGCGGTTCTCGCTGATGAGCGGACGGTCGGCGTGCAGAAACAGCGAGCCCGGTCCCGACAGCCCGCCGCGCCACATCGGGTCGCCCGCGGAGACGATCAGCAGACGCTTGGGAAAAGTGGCGAACACGTTCGCCAGTTGCGGCAGGTTCCAGTTCAGAAAGGACAGCATGTCTTGGCGGCGGACGCTGTCGCCGGCGGGTGCAGCCACGATGGTCTGGATGCCTGCGATGCGCTCGCCGCGATTGCCCAGCTTGCCGACCAGCATCCAGCCGGTGGGCCGGTCGAAGCGTCGTTTCGGATCGTCGATGGGCAGCGCGCCATTGCTTGCCGGTGCATACGGGGTGATGGCGGTCCATGTTTCCGGCAGCACGAATTCGAGCGTGGTGCGCGCTTCGAGTCCCTTCACTGAAGTGACGGTCGCTCTGGGTACCAGCTTGTCGCCGCGGAACAGCGCCCAATCCTTGGTCATCAGCGAGTCATAGCGCCCGGGGCTGCGCTCGTGATTCACCACGAAGTCGTAACTCAAGCGCGAGAACTTGCCGCGTGGCCGCCAAGTGACCTGACTGTCCTTCACTTCGAACGGATCGGTGGAAGCAAAAGACAGATGACGGTGCGGGTCGATGCGCAGGACGATCTTGCTCGGCAGCTTGGTCCCGGTGAGTTTCAGTTCGACGTGAACCTTGCCGGCTTCGGGCAGGACCTGTGCGCGATAGCGCGCTTCGTAGGTGGCGGCCTCGGCCGAGGCCGGTGCAAGGAACGCCAGCCCGAACAGCACGCCGGCAATACGTAATGAAGTCAACATGGTCGCAGTGTAGCCGATTGGCAGTCGACCCTTGAATTCGATACCGGCAGCCGCACTTCCCGTGTCAGGCAGATCACTGCTTCCATTCAAGGTTTTCGAGGAGATCGATCATGACGCTGGTTCATTATGAGCCGTTTCGTTACGACGTCGGACATGCGCTGAATCAGCTGCAGCGCCGCTTCCATCACGCCTTCGATTCGCAACTCGCCGCCAACGGCTCGGCCGTGGTCGCGGACTGGATTCCACCCGCGGACATCACCGAGTATGCCGATCGCTTCGTGCTGCAGCTCGATGTTCCGGGCGTGAGCATCGAGGCCATCGAGATCACCCTGGATCAAGGTGTGCTGACGATCAGTGGTGAGCGCGCAGCGCAGGCTGAAGCCAAGGATGTGGAACGTAGCCGCCGCGAACGGTTGCACGGCCGGTTCCATCGGCGCTTCACGTTGCCGGAGACGGTGGACGCTGCCGGTGTGCGCGCCACGAGCCGCAACGGAATTCTGGAAGTGACGATTCCAAAGCAGGCCAAGGCGCAGCCGCGCCGCATCGAAATCGCCGCGGCGTAACGCGCGACGTCGGTCGAATGCGGGCCGGACGCAGGAGCTCGTCCGGTCCGTTCTTCATGGAACTCGCCGCGTAATGGTACGATGCGACGCGCCTCGGTCGAGCCGCCTTGCCGATCGAGAAGTTCCTGCCACGAGGAATTGACGAGTCCATGTCCGTCCACGATTACAGATCCGCGCATCGTCCGGCTCCGGATCGAGTGTTGGCCGATATCGCGGACTACGCACTTTCGTTCGAGATCGAAAGCGCCACAGCCTATGAGACAGCGTACTACTGCCTGATGGATACGCTGGCCTGCGGCTTGCAGGCGCTGAAGTATTCCGCATGCACCAAGCTGATGGGCCCCGTCGTCCCTGGCGCGACCATGCCGGGCGGCGCGCGGGTGCCGGGAACCTCGTACGAGCTCGATCCGGTGCAGGCAGCGTTCAACATCGGCGCGATGATCCGCTGGCTCGACTTCAACGACACCTGGCTCGCAGCCGAGTGGGGCCATCCATCCGATAATCTGGGCGCCATCCTCGCGGTCGCTGACTATCTCTCGCGCCGCAACGTCGCGTTGGGCGAGAAGCCGCTGACAGTGCGCGACGTGCTCACTGCCATGATCAAGGCGCACGAAATCCAGGGCGTCACGGCGCTGGAGAACAGCTTCAACCGAGTGGGGCTCGATCACGTGCTGCTGGTACGCATCGCATCCACGGCCGTTGCCACGGTGATGCTCGGCGGTACGCGGGATCAGGTGATCAACGCGGTCTCCAACGCATGGATCGACGGCGGTGCGCTGCGAGCGTATCGCCACGCGCCGAACACAGGCTCGCGCAAGAGCTGGGCTGCAGGCGACGCCACTGCCCGGGGCGTACGGCACGCACTCATGTCGTTGACCGGTGAGATGGGCTATCCCTCCGCGCTGACCGCGAAGACCTGGGGTTTTCAGGACGTGCTGTTCGACGGCAAGGCGCTGGCCTATCCGCGCCCGTTCGGCAGCTATGTCATGGAGAACATCCTGTTCAAGATCTCCTATCCGGCGGAATTCCATGGCCAGACGGCCGTGGAGGCCGCCATGACGCTGCATCCGCAGGTCAAGGACCGGCTCGATGCGATCGAGCGCATCGTGATCGAGACGCAGCAGGCCGGTTCGCGCATCATCGACAAGACCGGGCCGCTGGCGAATCCCGCCGACCGCGATCACTGCATCCAGTACATGGTGGCGGTGCCGCTCATCTTCGGTCGTCTTACCGCCGCGGACTATGAAGACGGCGTCGCGGCCGATCCGCGCATCGACCAGCTGCGCGACAAGACGCAGGTACAGGAGAACACCACCTTCACCGAGGAGTACTACGCGGCCGACAAGCGCTACATCGGTAACGCCGTGCAAGTGTTCTTCAAGGACGGCAGCGCCACCGGCCGTATCGCGGTGGATTATCCGATCGGCCATCGCCGGCGCCGCGCCGAAGGCATGCCGGTGCTGGTGAAGAAATTCGAATCCTCCGTGGCCGCGCATTTTTCGGCAAAGCAGAGCGAGTCGATCAAGGCGCTGTTCTGCGATCGAGCGCGACTGGAGCTGACGCCCGTCCACGAATTTATGGCAGGATGGGTGAAGAACAACTAAGAGGGTGCGGGATGGCGACGGCTTTCAGGGCCTTGTTGGTCGGCGATGCGAACGAAACCCATGCACTGCTGGTCCGGATGCTGGAAGGCTCGGACATCGCCATCGATGATGTGGTGCCGCACGACCAGTTGATTGCCAGCGTAGCGCGACGGGCACCTGATCTGATCGTCTTTGCGATGGATATCGAGGCGCGGCCGCTGGCTGACGCCTGTCGCGCATTGAAGGCCAATCCCGCCACGGTGTCGTTGCCGGTGCTGGCCCTGGCGCGCTCGTCGCGATCACGACTCTCGGCGTTCGATGCGGGCGTCGATGACTTCCTGACGCATCAGATCCGGCAGGAAGAATTTCTGGTGCGGGTGCACGGTCTGTTGCGTGCCGCTGCTTCGCGACGTCAACTGGCGGCCGAACAATTGGCCGAGGAAGTGAAGCGCCGCGAGCTGATCCGTGCCGCCTTCCGTCGCTATATCTCACCGAAGCTGGCGGACCGCATTCTCGACAATCCGGACCTGTGCGATTCCGTGCTGGCCGGCTCGAACTCACGCGCCTATGCCGCAGTCATGTTTGCGGACATGCGCGGGTTTACCGGGATCTCCGAGCGGTTGCCGCCGGCCAGCGTGGTCGAGCTGCTGAACGAATTCTTCGGCCTGCTCACCGACATCACGTTCGAGTACGACGGCACCGTGTTCAACATGGCGGGCGACAGCCTGATGGTCGGGTTCGGCGTTCCCATCGAGCAGTCCGACGGCGCGCAGCGGGCCATCGCCGCAGCCCGGCAGATGCTGTTCAAGTTCGGCACGCTGGCGGATCGCTGGAAGATGCGCCACGACATCGAAACCGGCTTGGGGATCGGCATCAATGTCGGCGAGGTCATCGCGGGCAATGTCGGCTCGGCCGCATACATGAACTACACCATCATCGGCGATACCGTGAACGTAGCCTCGCGGCTCGGCCAACGGGCGCGGGCGGGGGAGTTGCTGTTCTCCGATGCGGTCAAGCGCTCGCTGGATGCGACCGGTGTCAACGTCGATGCTTTCGCGCTGCCGCCGCTGATCCTGCGGGGCCGCTCCAATCCCATCGACATCTTCTGCATTCCCAGCGATCACCGCATCGACTTCCGGGGGCATTGAGATTCGCGCGGCGCTCCGCTAGATTGGTGTCCATGATCCGCAGCACGCACACTTTTCGATTTACCGGCCCCCGGCCTGTTTCAGGTCGCGGGCGTTGCCGGTAGCGTGCGCAGGATTCTCTTCCCATAGATCTGCTTCACATCCTCTCGGTTCGCCTGACCGCCTGACGACCGGTGCGGGGGTTCGATTCGTTCGCTGCTCGCGCAGCCCGTCACGAACTTGCAATCGATCCGAGGTGTGTCATGTCAGTCAGGGTTCTCGATGCGCCGGCTTATCGCCGCGCGCTTGCCGTCCGCGATCTCACCGATGCCGCTTGGGGGCCGCACGCGCTGCAGCTGCTGGTTCAGCAGTCCATCGAAGCGTTACGTCGTGCCTGGAAATGCGAGGCCATCGTGTATCGCGCGCCGCCCTTGGTGCCCATCGCCGACAACTATGATGATCTACGTTATCCCGCCGACGGCGTAGCGCGGGATGCACGCTACACAAGATATCTCGACGATCGACAGCTGTTGCGTACGCAGACGACTGCAATGATTCCGCGCGCGTTGCGCATGATCGCTGCCGCCGACTACGACGATGTGCTGATAGCGTGTCCAGGCCTGACCTATCGGCGCGATGCGATCGACCGGTTGCATGTGGGAGAGCCGCACCAGCTGGACCTGTGGCGAATCCGGCGCGAGCCGCTGACCGACGCGGATCTGCAGGAAATGATCGAGATCGTGGCCGGGGCGATGCTGCCGGGCGCGGCAGTACGTTCGCAGCCCGCAGTGCACCCCTATACGGTGAATGGGCTGGAAGTGCATGCCTGCGTGAGTGAGCAATGGGTCGAGATCCTGGAATGCGGGCGCGCTGCGCCCGATCTGCTGAGCACCAATGGCCTGGCGTACTCCGGGCTTGCGATGGGGATCGGCCTGGATCGCACGCTGATGCTGCGCAAAGGCATCGACGACATCCGTGCGCTGCGTTCCACCGATCCGCGCATCGCGGCGCAGATGCTGGACCTCGAGCCGTGGCGGCCCGTGTCCTCGCAGCCGGCCATTCAGCGCGATCTATCCCTCGCAGTTGCTACCACGATCACCCCGGAAGAACTCGGCGACAAGGTGCGCGCCGTGCTCGGCGAACGCAGCAATGCACTGGAGGCAGTGACGGTGTTGTCGGAAACGTCCTGGCTGGACCTGTCGCTGGCGGCGCGACGGCGTTTGGGAATGCGATCCGATCAAAAGAACGTGCTGTTGCGGCTGGTCATTCGCGATCTGGAGCACACGCTGACGTCGGTACAGGCCAACGAGCTGCGTGACGAGGTCTATGCCGCCTTGCATGAGGGGGCGCTGCGCAGCTGGGCGGCCCGCGAAATGATCTGAAAGGGCAGGCATACTGCGCGGCGAATCGTTGCAGCCATCGAGACAGACGAATGCCTACGCCGGGTCGCGCTCTTGTTCAGTGGATCGTGTTCATTGCCGTGCTGGCGGGATTGCACGGTTGCGTGACCCCACCATCGCGCCCGCAGCCGCCGACCGGGCCTACCGTGCCCGCGGTGCCGACGGTGCGCTACGAGCCTGCGCAATGGTCGCAACTGGACGGGTGGCAGTCGGATCAGCCACAGGAAGCGTGGAGCGCATTTCTGCAAACCTGCAAGGCGCGTGCTGCTCGTCCTGAATGGAGCGCCGTGTGTGCCGGTGCTTCCGCTGGATCGAGCGCGGGTGCGCGGAAATTCTTCGAATCGAACTTCACGCCGTACCGCATCGTGCAGGTCGAGGGCTCGCGCATCTCCGATAGCGGGCTCGTCACTGGCTACTACGAGCCGCTGCTGCGCGGTGCGCGCAAGCCGTCATCGACATTTGCGGTGCCGCTCTATGCGCCGCCCGATGATCTGCTGACGATCGATCTTGGCGATCTGTATCCGGAGCTCAAAGGCAAGCGCGTGCGGGGCCGGCTCGAAGGCAAGAAAGTCGTGCCTTACTACACCCGCGGCCAGTTGAAGCCGACCCTGCTCAAGGGCAAGGAGCTGGTGTGGGTCGACAATGCCGTCGATGCGTTCTTTCTGGAAGTGCAGGGCTCGGGGCGCGTGCAGCTTACGGATGGCACCACGATCCGCCTGGCGTACGCGGATCAGAACGGGCAGCCGTACCGTTCCATCGGCCGTTACCTGGTCGATCGCGGCGAGATGACGCTGGATCAGGCATCCGCGCAGACGATTCGCGGCT
This sequence comes from Povalibacter sp., assembly GCA_035556415.1. Classification (GTDB taxonomy): domain Bacteria; phylum Pseudomonadota; class Gammaproteobacteria; order Steroidobacterales; family Steroidobacteraceae; genus Steroidobacter. Next base: position 1,288 of record DATMEZ010000219.1, on the reverse strand, counting down.
GGGTGGCGGCGCACCCCGAACGCAAGCAGGAAGTATTGAACACGAATCCCAGCGTCGTGTTCTTTCGCGAGGAGCGGCTCGACGATCCGACGCAAGGCCCCAAGGGCGCACTGGGTGTGCCGTTGACCGCCGGGCGCTCGATTGCCGTGGATCCGCAGTTCGTGCCGCTCGGCGCTCCGGTGTTTCTGGCGACCACTTATCCCAATTCGGATGTGCCGCTCAAACGTCTGATGCTGGCGCAGGACACCGGTGGCGCAATTCGCGGTATCAATCGCGCCGACCTGTTCTGGGGTTTCGGCACGCAGGCCGCCGAAGCGGCCGGCAGGATGAAACAGCAAGGCAAGATGTGGCTGCTGTGGCCGAAGGGCGCGCCGTTGCCGGTGCCGTGAGTTCGATCCGATCCGCAGTGGGTTCAACCGCTGGCAGAAACTGCCCTGACACCTTCTTTCAATACGGACTCACTCGTGGCAGTGACTCTCTGAGCGAAGGGCTCCCGGTGCAGTGGTCCAATCACCCTGGGCGCGTCACTGCTTGCCACCGACCACCATCGGAGATTGCTCCGGACGCCTTCGATGCCACTGATCTTCCCGGCCCAGATGCGTCCGTGCCTGGTCCACCACCGCTTGCCGCAGGTGTGTCAGCGCCGCCGACGCCGGACCGGCAGTGGCATGCAGGCACAGGTCTACGCTCGGCAGCGCCGGTAGACCGTGACGTTCGTCCAGGCGCATCAACGGGGGCGGGAGGTCGGCGCCCGTGCGCACGGTGATGCCCAAGCCCGCGGCCACGCCCGCCCACAGGCTGTGCAGGCTGGCGGTGACGAAAGCTGGCCGCCAGGCGATGCCGGCCTGATCCAGGGCGGCCGTACCGGCCTTGCGGAAGAAACAAGGCGGCTGGTAGAGCGCCAGATCCAGCACCGTGGCGGGCCGTACGGCCTCGCCCGCATCCGCCGGGCCGATCCATATCATCGGCAGCGTGGCCAGGTGCTCGGCGTCCGTGCGCCCCCCCTGGTTCATGGCAAGCACCAGATCGAGCTCGCCGCGGTCGAGCCGTTCGAGCAGCATCCCGTTGCGCTCCACCAGCACATCCACCCGCACCGCGGGGTAGGCCTTCCTGAACTGTCCCAACGCCGCCGGCAACCAGGACTCGGCGAAATCGCCCGGCAGGCCGAAGCGCACCACGCCGTCGATCGCCGCACCGCGTACTGCGTGAACCGCTTCATCGTTGAGTTCCAGGATGCGATGCGCGTAGGCGTGCACCCGGTCGCCAGCCTCGGTCAACACGACGCGGC
>DATMEZ010000218.1:0-22790 GCA_035556415.1 Povalibacter sp. | reverse complement strand
CCCTTGGCCGTCAGCTGCGACGAGGACACACCCTGCGAGATCAGGTACTCACGCACCGAATCCGCACGCTGTTGCGACAGCTTGAGGTTGTACGCATCCCTGCCGACGCTGTCGGTGTGGCCTTCCAGTTCGACCACCAGCCGCGGATGCTTCTTCAGATCCGCCGCAACACCATCGAGCAACGGACGCGACTCCGCGGTGAGATTGGCCGAGTTGAACTCGAAGTTCACGCCCTGGAGCGTGACCGAGCCCTTGAGCGTGCAGCCCACCGAATCCACCGCCGTGCCGCGCGGGGTGCCCGGGCACTGATCGACGTTGTCGAGCACGCCGTCACCGTCCGAATCCGCGGGAGGAGGAGGCGGGGGCGGCGGAGGCGGCGGGGGCGGTGCAGCCTGCGGAGCCGGCTCCGGAGTGCGGCCCGCGCCCCAGGCGAACTGGAAGCCCACGCCGGCCGAGTAGTCGAGGAAGCTGCTGTTGCCGGGCAGATCGATGAAGTCCCAGCGCGCCTTGACCTCCGGTCGCAGCTGGAACACGAACGACTTGCTGGCGTTCTCGGCCACGTCGATCAGCAGGCCGGCGCCGACCTGCGCCAGGGCGCTGCCTTCGCTGGAACCGGGTCTCGGATCGTCCTGGATGAAGCCGGCGCCGATGCTCAGGAACGGCGAAACCACCGAGGAGCGCTTGAATACGCGCAGCGCATCCAGCGAGAAGGCGGAGATGTCCAGCTTGGTGCCGGGGACGACGTCGTAGCGACCCTTGACGCCGTTGAGCTCCAGGCTCCACTCGGGGCTGATGTGCTTGCCGATGCCCAGGCCGTAGTAGGCGTCGTCTTCGACGTTACGGTCGTTGTCGGTCCACAGGTAGCCGCTCTGCGGGGTCAGATACCACTTGCCGGTCTCGTCGGCAGCGTTGGCCGAGACTGCCACCAGTCCCAGCGCGCACAACACGCTCGCGCGTAATCGCATTTTGGATCTCCTGAAAAAATTAGCCGCTACGGTGTCGTCGTTGCTTTGTTGCGACAGGCGCCACGGTAACGGACGCTATTAGAAATGCTATCCGCACAAGCAGCAACTGGAATTTCGCATTGCAACAAACTTGTATGTTGCTATTGGCCGACAGGTGGTAGGAATTCCGACGTCAAGCCCTCAGGGATTCGTGAACAACGGGTGCAGCACTCGCGCGCCGGCCGCGATGTGGAGCTTGCGGGCAGTGCCGGCGTTGAGCTCGATGACGGCGCGCACCGGCTGTCCGGACTCGATGGTCTCGAGCGATTGCGGCTGCGTGCGTTCGACCACCTTGGCTACGCGTCCGTCCGCTGCGACGAACAGCATGTCCAGCGGGATGAACGTGTTCTTCATCCACATGGCGATGGGCTGCGAGGCCGGATAGATGAACAGCATGCCGGCATCGGCATCGAGCTGGCGTACGAACATGAGGCCGCGCGCACGGCGCTCGTTGGTGTCGGCGACCCAGATGTTGAACGGGTGCAGGCGGGCGTCCGGCGTTGCGATCTGCAGCGATGAGCGCGGGAACGCCTGATCGAGCTGCGCCGCATCCGGCGCGTCGGCTGCAGTGGCAAACATGGACGACAACGCGCCCGCCGATACCAGCAATACAGCACTCCATAGCTTCATGATGCTCATTTGGTTTTCGCCTTCAGGGATGTGTCGGGTGCGCCGGAGTCCGGGCGCGGATCGGGTTCGGTGGCCTCGGTGCCGAAATCCACGCGGCCGGCGTAGTCGAATCTCGAAATCAGTACCGCACCTTTACCTCGGACCGCGCGCGCCGGCTCCGTACAGAAGCCACGCGCTACGACGCGATACGAGCGCGAGCGATTCGGAATGCCGACCAGCGGCGTTTGCGTGATTTCGTCCAGCGTGCACTTGTCGTCACCCTGGGTGCCGTAGAACTCGCCCGTGCCTTCGCGGATGACGGTCACGTTGACCGGCAAGGTCTTGGCGCCCTGGCCTTCGTGCAGGCCGGCGATCCCGAAGACCAGTACCAGCGACTCGTCCGGCTTGCCGTCGGGGCCGGCCCGGTGCGTGAAGCGCATACGGATGCCGCCGTCGGTGGGCCGCACCGCGCCGATGCATTCGGTGTCGTCGTTGCGCCAATCCAGTTCGGCATCGATCGATCCCTTGAGGCGGGCTTGCAGATAGCCGCTGTCGTCGGGCAGGCAGCGCTGCGTCGTGCTTGCGGGAGGCTGCGCCGGGGTCGTTGCCTGGTCTTGAGCATGGACTTTGCAAGTCAGGCCGAAGGCGAGCGCGCACAGGGCTGCGCTCCTCCACGAGCCCCGCCGGCCGAGCGGCCGGCGGGCGAGGAAGTCCGAATGGGTATTGAACGCGGTGAGGCTGCCGACGGCATCGATCGGGTGACGCAGAATGTTCGACATCCGGATTTGCAGATTCCTGGAGCTGATGGCGCGCAGGGCGCGGCGCCGACACAGGCAGGCGGCACAATGCCCAACCTGCGGCGCCCAGGCAAGCGAGGTCGGGTATCGCCGAAATCGTCTGCGGTGTTACCCGTACGGCGCGGTGAGTTGGCCGAGGGTGACGGCCCAAGGCGGCCATCGTCGGCTACCATGGAGACCGGTTCCGTTCGCCGAGCGATCGCCAGAGCACCCGACATGTCCGATGCCGCCACGCCCAACGGGGCTGTTCGTTCCCGCCGCAGCAACACCGGCCAGGCGCCGGCCCGGCGCTACGTCAGCCGGCTCACGCGCAACACGTTGGCGGTCATCATGGCCGGCGGCCGCGGCGAGCGCCTCAAGCATCTCACCGACTTTCGCTGCAAACCGGCCACGCCGTTCGGTGGCAAGTTCCGCATCATCGACTTCGTGCTGTCGAACTGCGTCAACTCCGGCATCCGCCGCGTTTCGGTGCTCACGCAGTACAAGGCGCATTCGCTGATCCAGCACATCCAGCGCGGCTGGGGCTACCTGCGCGGCGAATTCGGCGAGTTCGTCGAGATCATTCCGGCGCAGCAGCAGCTCGGCCAGATGTGGTACCGCGGCACGGCCGATGCGCTGTACCAGAACCTGCAGATCATCAAGCTGCACCATCCGCGGCACGTCCTGGTGCTGGCCGGCGATCACATCTACAAGATGGATTACGGCCCGATGCTGGCGGCGCACGTGGAAAAGAAGGCCGACATCACCGTCGGGGTGGTCGAGGTGCCGCGCGAGGAGGCCCGCAGCTTCGGTGTCATGACGGTCGATCCGGACCTGCGCATCGTGCGCTTCGCCGAAAAGCCGCGAGAGCCCGAAGGGATTCCCGGCCGCGAGCAGTTCGCGCTCGGCTCGATGGGCATCTACGTATTCAAGGCCAGCCTGCTGTACCGGCTGCTGGAAGAGCAGGCGCAGCGCCCCGATACCGCGCACGACTTCGGCCGCAACATCATTCCGGAGGCGCTGTCCAACCTGAAAGTGTTCGCCTATCCGTTCCAGGACGTGCAGACACGCGTGCAGCATTACTGGCGCGACGTCGGCACGGTCGATGCCTTCTACGAAGCCAACATGGAGCTGGTGCACGTCAATCCCGAGCTCAACATCTACGACGAGCAATGGCCGATCTGGACTTACCAGCGCCAGTATCCGCCGGCGAAATTCGTGCTCGATGACGATGGCCGCGTCGGCATGGCGGTCAATTCGATGGTGTCGGGCGGTTGCATCGTGTCGGGTGCGCGTGTGGACCAGTCGCTGATGTTCTCCAACGTGCGCATCGAGGAGCGTAGCCACATCGAGCGCTCCCTGCTGTTTCCCGACGTGCGCATCGGCGCCGGTTGCACCGTCAAGCGTGCCATCATCGACACTGCCGGCGTCGTACCTGAGGGCACGCAGATCGGTGTCGATCCTGCAGAAGACGCCCGCCGGTTCTATGTGAGCGAGAAAGGCGTGGTGCTGGTGACGCGCGACATGCTGGCGCGTTTGCGCAAACAGGCGCCTTAGGCGACCATTGCCAGCCTCGAAACACCCACGAGGGAAGGGTTGATGAAGCTCGTCGGAACGATGCGCGCACTGACGCGCGCCGCGCTGTTCGTTACGCTGCTTTTTGCGCTCGGCGCTTGCAGCACTCTCGCCCCCAAGCTCGAAGCACCGCGCCTGACCGTCGTGGATGTCGCCATGACCTCGGGCGACATGTTCAACCAGAACTTCGTGGTGCACCTGAACGTGCAGAACCCGAACGATCGCGAGCTGCCCATCAAGGGCATCGATTACAAGCTGTTCCTGCAAGGCGATTCGTTCGCCGAGGGCGTCAGCACCGCGCCGTTCGTGGTGCCGGCGCAGGGCGAGAAGGAGTTCGACCTGACCGTGCGCACCAATTTCGTCAGCAGCCTGGGGCGCCTGCTGACGCGCCTGAACGGCAAGAAGTCGGTGGAGTACGTGATCGAGGGCCAGGTGCTGCTCAGCTCGGGCATGCTGCGCAAGATTCCGTTCCGCGAAACCGGCTCGGTGGACCTGGATACGAAACTCTAACGATTGTTCCCCGCCTCTGCCTCCAGGGAGAGGCCGCGCGCAGCGCGGGTCTGCGTCGCTGACCTCAGCCCGCTCCTCGCCATGAAGAGACCCTCATCCTGCCCTCTCCTGGAGGGAGAGGGTAAGAATGTGGCGTGCCGTAGTCTGCGATCCGCGATCGCTTTCAGCGGCTCTGCGTGATCGCTTCGTACATCTCCACGTACTTCGCGCCCTGCGTGTCCCAGGAGAAATCCCGGGCCATCCCGTTGCGCATCATCTGCGCCCAGGCGTCGCGGTCCTTGAACAGATCCAGCGCCGTGTGCATTGCCCAGCGCGCGCCTTGCGCGTCGAAGTCGTTGAACACGATGCCAGTGCCCTGGCGCGTGGCCGGATCCCACATCTGCACCGAATCAGCTAGGCCGCCGGTGCGACGCACGATCGGCGGTGTGCCGTATTTCAGGCTGTACATCTGGTTCAGGCCGCAGGGCTCGTACATCGACGGCATCAGGAACATGTCGGCCGCCGCTTCGATCAGGTGCGCCAGCTCGTCGCTGTAGCCGCGATGGAATGCCATCCGGTCGGCGAAGCGCCGCTGCAGGTCGGCGAAGAAGTTCTCATAGCGCGCCTCGCCGCTGCCCAGCGCCACCAGACAACAGTCGCGCTCGCTCAGGATCTCCGGCAACGTGTCGAACAGCAGGTCGAAGCCCTTCTGCGAAGTCATGCGCGAGACGATGCCGATGAGCGGCGTCGTTGCCGGTACCGGCAGGTTCAGCCAGTCGAGCAGCGAACGCTTGGTGGCGGCCTTGCCCGTCAGGTCCCGTTCGCTGTAGCGATGCTTGAGATAACGGTCGGTGGCGGGGTTCCATTCGCTGTAATCGACTCCGTTCAGGATGCCGACCACGCCCTCGGCGCGTTCGCGCAGCACGCCGTCGAGCCCGTGTCCGCCCAGCGGCGTGCAGATCTCCTGCGCATAGCTGGGGCTGACGGTGCTGACGCGATCGGCATGACGAATGCCTTCGCGCAGCCAGTTGATCGAGCCGCTGGCGGTGACCGTAGGAGACAGCAGCGCCATGACATCGCCGCCGAGATCGTACGTCGTGCCCGCGTCGAAAATGCCCTGATAGCCGATGTTGTGAATCGACAGCACGGTGCGAGTGCGCTCGAACAGGCGATCCCACGCATACACCGACTTCAACAGTAACGGTACCAGTGCGGTGTGCCAGTCGTTGCAGTGTGCGACATCAGGAGAAAAAGTCATGCGCTGGCAGGATTCCAGCGCGGCGCGCTGCAGGACGAGGAAGCGCAGGTATTCGTCCGGCGCATCGGTGTAGATCGTCGGCCGGTCGAAGGCTTCGGGACAGTGCACCAGGAAGACGGAGACTGCCGAGCCCGGCAAGCGGGCTTGCAGCAGCGAGAACGAGTAATGGTGCGCACCCAGCTGCAGCGGTACGTCCTGCACGCCGGGTACGTGCTGAGCGCCGAGCGCTGCGATGCCGATGCTCGGGTACAGCGGCATGAATACGCGCACGTCGTGACCATGCTCGTGGAGATAGCGCGGCAGTGCGCCGGCGACGTCGGCCAACCCGCCGGTCTTGGCAAGCGGCGCCACCTCGGAGGCGATGAAGCAGATGCGCAAGGGCGTGGCGTCAGCGCTGCGTGTCGTCGTCGGGGGCCTTCTGGTCGTCCGGTGGCGTGTCGCCGGGCTTGGCGTCCCGCGGCGGCGGGGGTGGCGGGGTGAACGCGGCCAGCATCGATTCCTGCATCCGGGTCCACATCTCCAGGTTCTGGCGGGTGAGCTCCGACATGGCCGACAGCGGCGCATTGTTCATCATGCGCGACAGCTGGGTCTGTACCACTTCCTGCTGGCGCATGAAGGTCTCGACGCTCTTTTCCAGGTAGGCGCTCAGGAACCCCTGCAGCGAATTGCCGTAGAAGCGGATCAGCGACTCCAGAAGGGTGGTGGACAGGATCGGCCGGCCGAACTGCTCCTGGTCGGCGATCACCTGCAGCAGGATCAGCCGCGTGATGTCCTCATTGGTCTTGTCCTCCACCACCTTCACCCGCTCGCCCGCAACCACCATGTTGCGGATGTCGTCCAGCGTGATGTGCTTGCTCTGCGAAGCGTCGTACAGGCGGCGGTTGGCGTATTTCTTGATCAGGCGCGGTTCGGTCATGGCCATCGACGGGATCATTTGCTGCCAGTTTCTGGGACAATGCGCGCCCGCCGTGCACGCTCCCAAGGCGTACTGCAGGCGCGGGCTACTGTAACGACGCTGATTTGGCGCTGCAACAAGCGATGCATGGGATGCGCTGATGCGGCGCAGCGTCCGGGTAGGTGGCAGGCACGGTGGACGGCGGCTAGCGAAAGGGCGGAAGTCGATGGCGCAGGCGGAATCCAGAGCGATCGAAGAACAGTGGCAGGCATGGATCGAGCAGCAGCGCGAATTGCTCAATCAACCCGCTTCCGCGGACCAGCCGGCCTCTGCTTTCAAGATGGGTGAAGAGCTGCTGAGCATCTGGCGCGGCGCCTGGACCAGCGCCAGTTCCGCGCAGACTGGCGCAGCCAAGGGGCTTTCGGATCTGTTCGCCAAGCTGCCGCCGATCGGGCTCGCGCGCGAGCAGGTCGCGGTCTGGCAGGAGCTGGCTTCAATACAAGCCGAATGCCAGCAGCTGGAGCAGGAGCTGCGCGAAGTGCTCGCGGGTGTGCAGCGCAAGGCGCTGGATCTGCTGGACGAGCAGGTGCGCCAGCGCCGTGAGCGCAACGAGCCGGTCGCCACCTATCGCGAGCTTTACGATCTGTGGGTGGATTGCGCTGAGCAGGTGTTCGCGAAGGTTGCGCACAGCGATGCGTACAGCAAGCTCCAGGGCGAGCTCGGCAACGCCACCATCCGTCTCAAGGCACGACAGCAGAAAGTGATCGAATATGCGCTCAAGCAGTTCGATCTGCCGACCCGCTCGGAGCTCAACTCGGTTCATCTGCAGCTGCGTCAGCTGAAACAGAAGGTGGCGGCTCTGGAGCAGCGTACGGCCTCGGCAACGCCGGCCGCAGCAGAGCGACCGGCTGCCTCGGCGCGACCAGCAAAGCCTGCCGCATCGACAAAGCCGGCTGCCAGGGCCGCCCGCAAGTCGGCGGTGAAGAAATCCCCGAGGAAGTCGCGATGAGCGAGCTGCAATTCGATCAGCAACGGTTCGCGCGTGAAGTCGAAGAATTCACGCAGCGGATGACGCGGGGCTTCGGTGCGCTGGCGCAGATCGGCGATGTCGAGATCGGCACTGCGCCGAAGGACGCCGTCTATTCGGAAGACAAGCTGGTGCTCTATCGCTATCGCCAGCCCGATGACGTGCCCGCGAAGAGTCGCGTGCGCATCCCACTGCTGATCTGCTACGCGCTGGTGAACCGGCCCTGGATGATGGATCTGCAGCCGGATCGATCCCTGATCCGCAGCCTGCTGCGGCGCGGCGTGGACGTTTACCTCATCGACTGGGGCTACCCCGACGGCGCGGATCGCTACCTGACGCTGGACGATTACGTGTCCGGCTATCTGGCGCGCTGCGCGGATTTCATCAGCGAGTCCACCGGTCATGAGCGCATCAACCTGCTCGGCGTGTGCCAGGGCGGCACCCTGAGCCTGTGCTATGCGGCATTGCAGCCGCAGCGCCTGAAGAATCTGATCACCATGGTCACGCCGGTGGATTTCCGCACGCCGCAGAACCTGCTGACCAAGTGGACCGAGCACGTGGACCTGGATGCGCTGTTGGCGACCACCGGCAATCTGCCCGGCGACATGCTCAACATGCTGTTCCTGTCGTTGCAGCCGTTCCGGCTCAACAGCCAGAAGTACGTGGGCCTGATGGACCTGGCCGACAACCGCCAGGCGCTGGAGAATTTCCTGCGCATGGAGAAGTGGATCTTCGACAGCCCCGATCAGCCCGGCGAGATGTTCCGGCAGTTCATGATCTGGCTGGTCAAGGAGAACCGGCTGGTGCGCGGCGAACTGGAGCTGGGCGGACGACGCGTCAGCCTGAAGAACGTCGACATGCCGCTGCTCAACATCTACGCCATGCAGGATCACCTGGTGCCGCCGTCGGCCAGCGTGCCGTTGCAGCAGTTGGTCGGCTCGCGCGACTACAGCACCTACGCCTCGCCGGGCGGGCATATAGGTATCTACGTGAGCAGCTCCGCGCAGAGAGAGGTGCCGGAGCGCATTGCGAACTGGCTGCGCGCACGCGACCGCTAGGAGGCGGGCTAGACCTTCCATGGCGCCGGGACTGGAAAAAGACCTCGCCGCTACCCGTTTGACTACTGTTTTTGCTGAAGGGCGGCTAGTACATTGCACGCCCCTGTCTCGACCCAACCAACTGGGAACCCTCTCATGATCTACGACAACATTCTCGGCACCATCGGCCGCACGCCCATCGTCCGGATCAATCGCCTCGCGCCGGCCAACGTGGTCATGTACGTGAAGTGCGAGTTCTTCAACCCGATGGCCTCGGTCAAGGACCGGCTCGCCATCGCCGTGATCGAGGACGCCGAGCGGCGCGGCACGTTGAAGCCCGGTCAGACGGTGATCGAGGCGACCTCCGGCAATACCGGCATCGCGCTGGCCATGGTGTGTGCGACCAAGGGTTATCCGTTCGTGGCGGTGATGGCGGAGAGCTTCTCGGTGGAGCGCCGCAAGATCATGCGCATGCTCGGCGCCAAGGTGATTCTCACCCCTGCCGCCGAGCGCGGCACGGGCATGGTGCGCAAGGCCGAGGAGCTGGCGCGCAAGCACGGCTGGTTCCTGGCTCGGCAGTTCGAGAACCTGGCCAATCCCGAGTACCACCGCAACACCACGGGCCCGGAGATCCTGAGCGACTTCGCCGGCAAGCGCCTGGACTTCTGGGTCACCGGCTGGGGCACCGGCGGCACGCTCACCGGCGCTGGCGAGATGATCAAGAAAGCGCGCCCGGACACGAAAGTCATCGTGGCCGAACCGGCCGCCGCCTCGCTGCTGGGGGGCGCGGAGTTCAAGTCGCACAAGATCCAGGGTTGGACGCCGGATTTCGTACCGGCCGTGCTCAACCGCTCGGTGCCGGACCAGATCGTGACCGTGAGCGACGAGGAGGCGATCCAGGCCTCGCGCAATCTGGCCGCAAAGGAAGGCATTTTCTGCGGCATTTCCTCGGGCGGCACCTTTGCTGCAGCGCTCAAGGTGGCACAGAAGGCAGCCGATGGCGCGGTGATCCTCGCCATGCTGCCGGATACCGGCGAGCGCTACCTGAGCACCCCGCTGTTTGAGGGAATTGCTGACGCCTCCGACGCCGAGCCTTATTGATGCCTGTCACAAAACGGGGGCTGTGATTGAACTTACGATTCATTACAGCCTCTGACGGCAGGTTGCTTTAGTGTCTGATGCAATGCGCCAGGCGCAGGGCGAGGTCCGGGTGGATGTTCTCCGGATCGCCAACCCTGTCGTGGCGCGCTTCATTTATCGCCGGAAGGCCGGCAACACCGATGCCGTAAAGCGCGATCGCGCCGGCATTTGCATAGTTCGAGCGTCAGGGTAGGGGGATAATCGGAAGTTCATGCGCCCGCGATAACGTTCTGCGGGTCAGGGGCTTCCGGGTCTGTATCAAATGGTCGTGAATCTTCGCAGCATTGCGGTTGGCGCCGCGCTTCTCATCGCCTTGACCGGTATCGGTTGGTTTGCCGTTTCGGACGGCGAGGCCCCGCGCCCGGATCCGTTGGCTGCGCCTGGAGGCGGCCCGGGTGTGCCCGTGAGCGTGCTGGTTGCCAGCGCCAAGCTCCAGCCGTTCGCGCAGGACATGGAAGCCATCGGCACGGCGCGGGCCAACGAAGCGCTCGACGTCACGGCCAAAGTCTCCAATCGTGTCGTCGCGATCCACTTCCGCGAAGGACAGCAGGTCAAGGCCGGCGACGTGCTGGTGGAACTCGACAGCCAGCAGGTGCGCGCCAATCTCGCCGAGGCCGAAGCCGCGCTCGCCGACAGCCGCAGTCAGTACGATCGCAGCCGCGAGCTGTACGCCACCAAGGCGCTTTCCGAAGCGCAGATGGATCAGTTGCAGGCCAGCTTGAAGATGAATGAGGCGCGCGTGGCCGGTGCTCGCTCGCAGCTCAACGACACGATCATCCGCGCACCGTTCTCCGGCCGGGTCGGTCTGCGCAACGTCAGCGTCGGCAGCTACGTCAGCCCGACTACCGTCATCACCACGCTCGACGACACCAGCATCATCAAGCTCGATTTCTCGGTGCCCGAGGTATTCCTCTCGACGCTCAAGGAAGGACTGTCGATCAACGCGCGGACCACTGCGTATTCCGACGCGCTGTTCAGCGGCAAGGTGTCGAGCATCGACAGCCGACTCGATCCGATCAGCCGCGCCGTGGTAGTGCGGGCGAGCATCGAGAATCGCGACGGTCGGCTCAAGCCCGGCATGCTCATGACCGTGAACCTGATGCGCGCCGAAGCGCCGGCCCTGCTGATTCCCGAACAGGCGCTGGTGCCGGAGGGCGACCGCAAGTTCGTGTTCGGCGTGCGTGACGACAAGGCGGTGCGGCTGGAGGTCAAGACCGGTCGGCGCCGGCCTGGCGCGGTCGAGGTCCTGGACGGCATCAGCGAAGGTGACGTGGTGGTCGTCGAAGGCACGCAGAAGATTCGCGACGGCGTCTCGGTCAAACCCATTCCCGGTGAAGGCGAGGGTGCTGCCACCAGCGCCGTGGCCGATTCTTCCGGGGCGCGGAGCCGCGCATGATCCTCTCGGAAATCTCGGTCCGCCGCCCGGTCTTCGCCATGGTCGTGAGCCTGCTGCTCACGATCATCGGTTTCATGGCTGCCAGCCGGTTGTCGGTACGAGAATATCCGGATATCAGCGCGCCCATCGTGAGCGTGGACACGCGCTACCGCGGCGCAACTGCCGCCGTCGTCGAATCCAAGATCACGCAGATCATCGAGAACCAGATCGCGGGCCTGGAAGGTGTGGAAAAGATCACCTCCTCCAGCGCCGAGGAACGTTCCCGCATCACCATCGAGTTTGGGTTGGACCGCGACATCGAGTCGGCGGCCAACGACGTGCGTGACCGCGTCTCGCGTGTGCAGAGCAACTTGCCGGACGAAGCCGATCCACCCCGAATCAGCAAAGTGGATGCGAACTCCGACCCGGTGATGTTCATGGACATCTCCAGCGAAAAGCGCTCGCTGCTGGAATTGAACGACTACGCCGAACGCTACCTGGTGGACCGCTTCTCGGTGGTCAACGGCGTGGCCATCACCCGCATCAACGGCGAACGCCGTTATGCGATGCGCATCTGGCTCGACCGCAAGGCGCTGGCGGGTCGGCAATTGACGGTGCAGGACATCGAAGCTTCACTGCGCCGCGAGAACCTGCAGCTGCCGGCGGGCCGCATCGAATCGCTGAACCGCGAGTTCTCGCTGCGCACCGACACCGGCTTCAATACCGAGGACGATTTCCGGCAGCTGGTCATCGGCCGCGGCGCAGACGGTTCGCTGGTGAAGCTGGGCGAGGTCGCGCAGGTCAAGCGCGATGCCGAGGATCTGCGCTCGATTTCGCGTTCCAACGGCCAGACCAGTATCAGCATGTCCATCATTCCCACGTCCACGGCCAACGTGCTTGACGTGGCTCACGGCATCCGCGAGGAGCTGGCGCGCGTTCAGGCCACGCTGCCCGACGACATCCAGATCGAGATCAACAGTGACAACTCGATCTTCGTGCAGGAATCCATCAATGAAGTGATCCATGCGCTGGGCGTGGCGCTGATACTGGTGCTGGTGGTCATCTACGCCTTCCTCGGCACGCTGCGCGCAACGCTGATCCCGGCGATCACGATTCCGGTCTCGATCATCGCCGCCTGTATCGTGATGGTGATCGCGGGCTTCTCGATCAACGTGCTGACCCTGCTGGGTGCGGTGCTGGCCATCGGCCTGGTGGTGGACGACGCCATCGTGGTGCTGGAGAACATCGTGCGCCGCATCGAGGAAGGCGAGCCGGCGCTGATCGCCGCGGTCGACGGCAGCCGCGAGATCGGCTTCGCCGTCATCGCCACCACGCTGGTGCTGATCGCGGTGTTCCTGCCGATCTCCTACCTGCCCGGCAACGTCGGCCGGCTGTTCGCCGAGTTCGGCATCACCATCGCCGCCGCAGTGGCGTTCTCGGCGCTGATCTCGTTGACGCTGGTGCCGATGATGACCTCGAAGTTCTTCGCCAAGGGGGCGCTGCGCAGCCGCACGACCTTGGTGGTCGAGCGCTTCTTCGATTGGTTGTCGGAACGCTACGAGCAGTCGCTGCGCGCCGCCGTCGGTCGTCCGCTGGTGGGCATCGGAGTGGGCGCCGCGGCCATTGCCCTGGGCGGCTATCTCTATACCTTGCTGCCGAGCGAGTACACGCCGGCCGAAGACCGCGCCTGGGTAATGATCATGCTGACCGCGCCGGAGGGTGCGAGCCTCGGCTACATCGACCGCTATCTCAGGCAGGTCGAACAAGTGGCCATGGAGGAAATCGACCGCGGCAACGCGCGCCGCGTACTCACCCGGTCGGGCAACTGGGGCGGTGGCGGCGACGTGAACGTGGGCCGCGTGATGCTGCCGCTGAATCCGTGGGACGAGCGCAAGGAATCGCAGGCGCAGATCACCGAGCGTCTGCGCGCCAAAGTGGCGGACTTTCCGGGCGTGCGCGTGATCGTCCAATCGCCGGGCGGCCTGGGCCAGCGCGGCTCGAACTCACCGGTGCGCTTGGTGCTGGGCGGTTCGAACTACGACGAGCTGGCGAAGTGGCGCGACATCGTGCTGGCGCGCGCTGCGGAGAATCCGGGGCTGGTGAACCTGGACTCGGATTACTACGAACGCAAGCCGCAGCTCGATGTCGCCATCGACCGTAACCGCTCCGCCGATCTGGGTGTCTCGCTGGAATCGGTGGGTCGCACGCTGGAGACCATGATGGGCTCGCGCGTCGTCACGACTTACCTGGATCGTGGTGAGGAATACAGCGTCATTCTGCAAGCACGCGAAGTCGATCGCGCCACGCCGAGCGACCTGGAGAACATCTATGTGCGCTCGGCCACCACCAACGCCATGATCCCGCTGTCCAACCTGGTGAAGGTGACTGAGTCCGCCGGGCCGTTGGATTTCAAGCGCTTCGATCGGCTGCGCTCGATCACCATCTCCTCGTCGCTGGCGCCGGGCTATTCGCTGGGAGAGGCGCTCGATTACCTGGAGAAGGTGGTCAAGGAGGATCTGCCGCCGGAGGCGCAGATCAATTACGACGGCGAATCGCGCGAGTTCAAGAAGACCGGCGGCGCGTTGTACGTGACGTTCCTGCTGGCGCTGACCATCGTGTTTCTGGTGCTGGCGGCGCAGTTCGAAAGCTTCCGCCATCCCTTCATCATCATGATGACGGTGCCGCTGGCGGTGACCGGGGCGCTGCTGGGCCTGTTCATGGTGAACGGCTCCATCAACGTATTCAGCCAGATCGGCTGCATCATGCTGATCGGCCTGGCCGCCAAGAACGGCATCCTGATCGTCGAGTTCTCCAACCAGCTGCGCGACCGCGGCATGGAGCTCTTCGAGGCGGTGATCAGGGCGTCGACGATCCGGCTGCGGCCGGTGCTGATGACCAGCCTGTGTACCCTGTTCGGCGCCGTGCCGCTGCTGATCGCCTCGGGTGCGGGTGCGGAAAGCCGGCGGGCCATCGGTGCGGTGGTGGTCTACGGCGTCGGCTTCTCCATGCTGCTGACGCTCTACATCGTTCCGACCGTCTACAGGCTGGTGGCACGCGACTCGAAGTCGCCCGAGCATGTCACCCGGCTGCTGGCGGGCCTGCGGGCCGCGGCCGCCAAGAAGCCGGAGCCAGCGGCCAGCCCGGCCGAGGAGAAGCCGGCGCATTGAGCGCCGGCTTTCGCCCTGGATCTGACTTCGGGGCGGAGTTTGCTGTCGGGCAAAAAAAAGCCGGTGCAGGGCACCGGCTCATATGTCCAAAGCGCCCAATGGCTGAACGCTCGCAGGAGGACGTCAGCTCAGAGTGGCTGCAGAGGCTTCGGGTTCCCCTGATTGCGAATTAAATTCCCTCAACAGCCCCTAGGGCATTCGCTCAATTCAGTCCCTGGATTGTAAATAAAATATTTACATCTGGTCATGCTGCGGACAACGCGGCGGGCCGACGGCGGCTTGCTAGAATCCATCCGTTCCGCCGTGACGTTCTGACTTCATCCGCAGCTCCCCCCGCGCCTTGAACGCCAAGGTTCCTGCGGCAGGCGTCGTCTTCGGCCTTTCGATGTGAGCGCGCCATGGCCCTGTCGCCCTACCAACAACTCGAACTGGAATTCCGTCGTCTTCACGCCTTCCGCAGCACCGCGAGCATCCTGCGCTGGGACTCGGCCGTGATGATGCCGCGCGGCAGCTCGGATCTGCGCGGCGAGCAGCTGGCGGCGCTCGAGACCGAATGTCACTCGCTGATCATTTCGCCCAAGGTGTCCCGCCTGCTGGAGCGGGCCGATGCCAACGCCTCGGTGCTGGAAGACTGGCAGGTCGCCAATCTGCGCGAGATGCGGCGCGAGCGCGATCACGCCATTGCCCTTCCGCAGAGCCTGGTTTCGCGCCTGGCCAAGGCCACGGCGCGTGCCGAGGTGAAATGGGTCGAGGCGCGCCAGAAAAGCGAGTTCCCGATTTTCGCCCCGCATCTGGAGGAAGTGATCGGCCTGCTGCGCGACAAGGCCGCCATTCTCGGCAAGGCGCTGAATCTGGATCCGTACGACGCGCTCGCCGACGAGTTCAGCCCGGGCCTGCGCAGCGCACAGATCGATGCCATCTTCACCACCCTGGGCCGGCGCCTGCCCGGGCTGATCCACGAAGTCATCGAGCTGCAGTCGGCGCGCCCGCCCATGGAAATCATCGGTCGCTTCCCGCCTTTGAAACAACGCGCCCTGGCGCTGGAAGTCATGAAGGCGCTGGGTTTTCCGTTCGATCGCGGCCGGCTCGACGAAAGCGAGCATCCGTTCACCGGCGGCGTGCCCGGTGACATCCGCATGACCACCCGGTTCAGTCCGACCGATCCGCTGACCGGCCTGATGGGCGTGCTGCACGAGACCGGCCATGCCATGTACGACGTCGGCCTGCCCGAAGCCTGGCGCGGCCTGCCGGTGGGCCGCGACCGCGGTATGGCCGTGCAGGAAAGCCAGTCGCTGCTGCTGGAAATGCTGATCTGCCGCAATCGCCCGTTCCTGAAGTACCTGCAACCGCTGCTGCAGAAGGCGTTCGGCGTCGACGGGCCGGTGTGGGAGGTCGAGAACCTGTATCGGCTGCTGATCCGCGTGCGCCGCAGCCTGATCCGTGTCGATGCCGACGAGGTGACCTATCCGGTGCACATCATGCTCAGGTACGAGCTGGAGAACGAGATTCTCAAGGGCGAGCTCAAGGTCAGGGATCTGCCCGAGGCCTGGAACACCCGCATGGAGGATCGACTGGGGGTACGGCCGGCCAGCGACGCCGAGGGTTGCCTGCAGGACGTGCATTGGGCCGTGGGCTCGTTCGGCTACTTCCCGTCCTATGCCATTGGCGCCGTCATCGCCGGCCAGCTCTATGAGAGTCTGCGCGCCGACCGCCCTGAGCTGGACGACGAGATCGCCGCCGGCCATTTCGGCGGCCTGTTCGACTGGCTGCGGCAGAATGTCCACAGTCTGGCGGCGAGCCTGAGCACGCCCGAGCTGATCAAGCGCGCCACCGGCAAGCCGCTGTCGGCCGCGGCCTGGCTGCGCTATATGGAAGGCAAGTACCTCGAAGCATGAGTCCTTTGGCTAGAATCCCGCCCGCTGCTTCCGTGCCTGCAGCGTCCACCCACAGCCCGTAGCGATTTTTCCATGTCTGCCGTTCTCGAACCTTCCAACAACTTCAAGCGCCTGCAGGCTCGCCTGCGCGGCGAGGTCGGCAAGGCCATCGAAGATTTCCGCATGATCGAGCAGGGCGACCGGGTGATGGTGTGCCTGTCCGGCGGCAAGGACTCGTACACGCTGCTGGACATCCTGCTGTCCCTGAAGCGCAGCGCGCCGGTGGATTTCGAGCTGATGGCGGTGAACCTGGACCAGAAGCAGCCGGGATTTCCGGAGCATGTGCTGCCGGACTACCTGACCGCGCTGGGCGTGCCGTTCCACATCATCGAGCAGGACACCTACAGCGTGGTGAAGCGGGTCATTCCCGAGGGTAAGACCATGTGCGGGTTGTGCTCGCGGCTGCGGCGCGGCGCGCTCTATCGCTACGCCGCGGAGAACGGCATCACCAAGATCGCGCTCGGCCATCACCGCGACGACATCGTCGAGACCCTGTTCCTGAACATGTTCTTCGGCGGCAAGCTCAAGGCCATGCCGCCCAAGCTGCGGTCCGAGGACGGTCGCCACATCGTGATCCGCCCGCTCGCTTACGTCGCCGAATCGGACATCGAGCGCTATGCGCGTGCCCGTGAGTTCCCGCTGATCCCATGCTCGCTGTGCGGTTCGCAGGAGAACATGCAGCGCCGGGAGATCAAGAAGATGCTGCGCGAATGGGAGCAGCGCTATCCGGGACGCACCGAGTCGATTTTCTCCAGCCTGCGCAACGTGGTGCCCTCGCACCTGGCCGATCCGCAGGCATTCGACTTCTCGAATCCGGAAGACGGCCCGACGTTCTGACCCAAGCGGCGCTGTCGCGGCGCGCAGCCTTTGGCTGAGTTGGCGTCCGAGTGGAGCGCTCCTCGCCGCGGCACGAAGCTACAATCCGCTTCGCCAGTGAAACAGTGCGAGTGCTCTCCATGACGCAGCAATACATCGTGTTCTCTCACGGCCAGGACGGCGAGCCCTGGGGCTCGAAGATCGTGGCGATGGCCGAGGTGGCGCGCCGGCATGGGCTGCAGGTGGAGTCGGTCGACTATCGCGGCATGGCCGATCCGCTGGCGCGCGTGGCCAAGCTGCTGGCGTTCTGCAAGGAGTTGCCGGGTTCGTTGCTGCTGGTCGGCTCGAGCATGGGCGGTCACGTGGCAGCAGCGGTGTCGACGCAGGTCCCGATGCGCGGCCTGTTTCTGCTGGCGCCGGCCTTCTACATGCCGGGATACGAGCAGTACACGCCGCAAGCGCCGAGCTGTCCGGTGGAGATCGTGCACGGCTGGAACGACGACATCGTACCGGCGCAGAACAGTATCCGTTTCGCCCAGCAATACCGCGCAACGCTCCACCTGCTCGACTCGGACCATCGATTGACGGCGAGCATCGGCGACATTTGCCAGCTGTTCGATCTGTTCTTGCAACGGACCACCCGGCCGTAGCAACAGGACTACACTGTTACGGTACTATCGACCATCGATTCGACCAGGAAACGGCCATGAAGCAGCAGCGACTCCTTTTGGCGACGATCTGCCTGTTCGCGCTGGGCGCCTGCGGCAGCGGTGCGGAATCGCAGAAGCCGGCGGAGCCGCCACCGGTTCAGGACACAGCGTTCGGCGACATGGTCGGCACCATGGACAAGGCGCGCGGCGTGCAAGACACCGTCGATGCTCAGAAGCAGGAACTCGATCGCCAGTTGCAGTCCGCAGAAGGCGAGGGTGATGCCTCGCACGAAGACTAGCTGTCAGTCGAACGAAGGGCCGCGTCGTGTAGCCACGCGACGCATCGAATACAACGAAGAAGCTGATGGCTGATCAGTCCGGTTGGGATCGTTTGCTGTTGTCGGTGCTGCGCGCGCCGATTTCCATGTGGGCAAGGCCGCATGTGCTTCCCGAGGATCTGCGCAAGCGCTACGCGCAGCATCCGCGGCCGATCTGTTACGTGCTCGACCGGCGCAGCGTCGCGGATCTGGTCGTACTCGAAAAGGTCGCACGCGCCGACGCGTTGCCCGATCCCTTGCAGGCGCTACGGCCGCCACTGCCGCCGCGGTCTTTTTTCTTCCTGGAGCGCCTCGCCGGTTTCTGGGGCGATCGCATCGATCGACGCATTTCTGTGACGCTGCGCGACCTGGTCGCGGCCGTGGCTGCGGACCCGACGCTGGACGTGGACCTGATTCCCGTGAACGTGTTCTGGGGACGCGCGCCGGACAAGGAAGGCTCCTGGCTACGGCTGCTGCTGTCGGAGAACTGGGATCGGGTTGGCCGCTTTCGCCGCCTGCTGTCGGTGATCGTCAATGGACGCAACCTGTTCGTGCAATTCGGCGAGCCGGTTTCGCTGCGCGGTGTTCTGGAGGCGGGGGTCGAGCCCTCGCGAGCGGTGCGAAGAGTCAATCGCACTCTGCGTACGCTGCTGAGCCGGCAGCGCACAGCGGCTATTGGGCCGGATCTTTCCCACCAGAGGACGATCGCCACTCAAGTGCTGCGGACCGCCGCCGTGCGGCATGCCATGAGCGACGAGATGCGTGCGAAGAGCATCTCGCGCCGCGACGCGCTCAAGCAGGCGACTGGATATGTGACCGAGATCGCCGCCAATTACTCGCACGTGTTCGTGGCGATCATGGCGCGCATGCTGACCTGGTTCTGGACCAAGTTGTACGACGGCGTCGAGCTGCACAATTTCGAGCAGCTGCAGAAGATCGCCGAGGGCAACGAGGTGGTCTACGTGCCCTGCCACCGCAGTCACATCGACTACCTGTTGCTGTCCTACGTGATCTATTACAAGGGCTACGTGGTGCCGCACATCGCTGCGGGCATCAATCTGAACATGCCGGTGGTCGGCAGCTTCCTGAGGCGCGGCGGCGCGTTCTACATGCGCCGCAGCTTCAAGGGCAATGCGCTGTACACCATGGTGTTCATGAAGTACCTCGGGCTGATGATGGCGCGCGGCCATTCCATCGAGTACTTCATCGAGGGCGGGCGCAGCCGCACCGGGCGCCTGTTGCAGCCGAAGACCGGCATGTTGTCGATGACGTTGCGCAGTTACCTGCGTGATCCCCGGCGGCCGGTGGTGTTCCTGCCGGTGTATTTCGGTTACGAACGGCTGGTCGAAGGCAAGACCTACATCGGCGAGCTCTCCGGTGCGCCCAAGCAGAAGGAATCCGTGCTCGGCATCCTGCGCACGTTGCCGGCATTGCGTAAGCGTTTCGGCAAGGTACACGTCAGTTTCGGCGAGCCGGTACATCTCGACGAAGTGCTGGAACTACACGCTCCGGGTCGCCAGCGCGGTGTGCCGGAGAAGAGCGAAAGGCCGTCCTGGCTGGCGCCGGCAGTGGACGATCTGGCTACGCGCATCATGACGAACATCAATAGCGCGGCCTGCGCCACGCCGATCAATCTGCTGGCGCTGGCGTTGCTGTCGACGCCGAAGCAGGCGATGCTGGAAAGCGATCTGGCGCGGCAGCTGGAGCTGTATGCCTCGCTGCTGCGCCAGGAGTCGTATTCGCCGCTGGTGTGGATCACCGACATGGACGGCGCCTCCATGATCCGGCACGGTGAGCGCATGGGCGTCCTGCAACGGCTCAAGCATCCGCTCGGCGACGTCATGAAAATGACGGAGGAGAACTCCGTGCTCATGACCTACTTCCGCAACAACGTGCTGCACCTGATCGCATTGCCGTCGCTGATCGCCTGCTGCTTCCTGAACAACCGCACCATGAGCACGCAGGACATTCAGCGCCTGATGTGGCGCACCTATCCGTACGTGCGCGACGAGCTGTTTCTGCGCTGGAGCGAGGAGGAGATTGCCGCCACCGTGCGCGAGGTACTCGACGACTTGGCGAATCACGGCCTGATCGAAGCGCTGGAGGACGGCGCGCAATGGCGTCGGCCGGCGACCGGCTCCAGCGTCGCGGTGCAGCTGTCGGTGCTGGCGCAGACTACGGTGCAGATCGTCGAGCGCTACTACCTGGTGATCGCGGTGCTGCTCAAGTCAGGCAGCGGGCGCATCAACCAGGACGTGCTCGAATCGCAGTGCCAGCTGATGGCGCAGCGCATCTCGCTGCTGCAGGAGCTGAACTCACCGGAGTTCTTCGACAAAGTTCTGTTCAAGAGCTTCATCGACTTGCTGCGCGCACGCAATGTCGTGAGCGTCAACGCAGAAGGACGCTTGGTGTTCACGGAAACGTTGGAACAAGTCGCCGGCGACGCGCAATTGGTACTGCACGAGCAGATTCGCAACAGCGTGCTGCAGGCAACTCACGGTTGAGGAGGCTTTTCATGCGGAACATCGTCGCCGCACTGCTCGTGGCGCTGCTACCGTTGGCGGCGCACGCCGAAATGGTCCTTTCTTCGCGCAGCACGCATGTCGCGCCGGGGGCGCCGCTGGAGCTGGATCTCACGATCACCAATGACCAGGCGCAGCCGTTGCTGATCGAGCTGCCGCCGTCACTGCACGTGCGACTGGAAACGGCGGCCGCTGTCAGCACGCTCGAATTCACGCCCGAGCGCTCAGGTGCGATCAGCGTGGCGCCGCGCGAATTCGTCAAGGTGAAACTGAAAGGCTCGATGCCGGCGCAGGCGCAGGGGGCGGTAACGCTGACGCCGACCGGATTCGATACCAACCAGCTGGTGGTGCGAATCGATTCCAGCGCGCCGATTGCAACTGCTGCGCAGGCGGAACCGGCGAATGGACCAGCCCAGGATCAGGGCGAGCGCCGGCTGGTCGACAAGCCGCCGCCGCTGGCGTTGTCGGTCTACGAGCCGGTGTATTTCCTGGTCGGTGGCGACGGCGGGCTGAACGCCAAGTTCCAGATCAGCCTGCGCTATCAACTGTTCGACAATCGCGGCCGGCTGGCGAGCCGGCTGCCCTGGATCGACGATCTGTACCTGTCGTTCTCGCAGACTTCGCTGTGGGATCTCAACGAACTGTCCAAGCCGTTCCGCGATTCCAGCTATCGGCCGCGCTTCTTCTACTCCAACTACGATCTGGGCCGTGTGCTCGACGGCCGCTTGCGACTGGGAGTGGAGGCGGGCGCCGGTCATGAATCCAACGGCAAGGATGGCGATCAGTCGCGCAGCTTCAACATGCTGTACGTGCGGCCGACGCTGACCTTCGGCGATCCCGACGGCCTGCGTGCCTACCTCGCCCCGTTGATCCACAACTACGTCTCGGACGACGAGAACCCGGATCTCAAGGATTACCGCGGCTACGTCGACTGGATGTTCGGCATCGGCAGCAAGGGCGGACTGGATTTCTGGGCCACCTTGCGTCGCGGCACGCGCAGCAACTACGGCAGCGCCGAGCTCAACCTGTCGTATCCATTGTCCAAGCTGAGCGGTGGCGATCTCACCGGCTGGCTGATGCTGCAGTACTTCGGCGGCTACGGCGAAAGCCTGCTCGATTATCAGAAGAAGCTGGACGCGCAGCTGCGTCTGGGAATCGCGATCGCGCTGTGATCAGTCGAGACTGGTCACGCGCGAGCGCCCGCGCTTGACCTGTCCGCGTTGCTGCTTGCCTTCCAGTCGCCGTTCCTTCGACGCGCGTGTCGGTTTCGTTGGGCGACGTACCTTCGGTTCGATGCGGGCTTTTGCGACCAGCTCCGCCAGGCGCTCGAAGGCATCGCGCCGGTTGTGTTCCTGGGTGCGGAATTTCTGTGCGCTGATGACGATGACGTCATCGTCGGTGAGCCGGCGTCCCGCCAGCGTGCGCAGGCGGACACGCACGCGCTCGGGCAGGGCAGGCCATTCCTTGAGATCGCAGCGCAGCTGCACCGCGCTTGCCACCTTGTTGACGTTCTGACCGCCGGGACCGCCAGCGCGCACGAAGCGCAGCTCGATCGCGGCGTCGGGAATGTTCATGGCCGGGACCGTCATCGTCGATCCGTCACGACAGGGTGTTGTCGCCGGACTTGCGCATCTCCAGCACGACTTCGCGTTGTGCCACAGGAATCGTGACACCCGCTTCCTTGAACAGCCGCCAGATGGCGCGGTTCACGTCGGAGCGCACGTTGTTGACGCCTTCTTGCGGATCGGAGATCCAGAAGCGCAGCTCCAGGTCGAAGCCGTAGTCGTTGAAGCCCATCATGCGCGCCACGGGCGCCGGGTCGCGCAGGATGCGCCGGTGCCCTTCGGCAGATTTCAGCAGGATCGACAAGGCCACTTCCGGATCGTCCCGGTAGCTCACCCGCACCGGCAGCTTCAGGCGCACGCGCGGATCGGTATAGCTCCAGTTGATGACCGGATTGGTGATCAGGTGCTGGTTCGGCACCAGCGTCTCCACGCCGTCGCGATCGCGCACCACCACGTAGCGGCCGCGCAGCTCCTGCACCCAGCCGAAGCCTTCGGTGGTGGTGCCGGTGGTGCCGGTGAAACTGATGACGTCGCCCGGCTTGATCGAGCGGTCCATCAGCAGCACGAAGCCGCTGACGAAGTTGGCCGCGATGGCCTGCAGGCCGAAGCCCAGGCCGATGCCGATGGCGCCGGT
>DATMEZ010000217.1:0-14267 GCA_035556415.1 Povalibacter sp. | reverse complement strand
GCCGTGAATCCGTCCCTGGAGGCTGCCACAAAAACATCCTGTTTTTGAGGCTCCCGAAACGAGACACCCCCGCCGCAACCGCAGAGGTTGTCAGGCCCGTGGCGCTCGGAGACGCGCATCTGGAGAAGACGGGAAGCTGGCACTCTCGTTCTGGCGTCGTTTCGGGCGAGGGCCCCACATTTCCAGGATGAGAGGAGGAACAGGATGTTCCGAGTGAGCAAGCCTACAGGGATGTATTTACGTGCGGTCCTGGAAATGTGGGGCCCTCGCCCGAAACGACGTCTGGCACGGTGCTGCTCATGGCCGCACTGCATACGCAAGGCTCTCCAATGCGGAAGCCCCAGCCAGAACGGCGCCTGGCACGATGCTGCTCGTCACCACGCTGCATACGCTGATCCCTGGAATGCGTGGCCCGCCCTGGCGCGAACGCTTCAGTGAGCGTGCATTCCCTCGAATGCGACAGCCCATCCGTCGTTGACGATTCCTACCGCTGCAGATCATCAAGGATGCCCGAGGGCTCGCTCGCGTATCGGAAGAAGTAAAGAAAATCGACAGTCGTCCGGCTATCACAAAGCTTCATGAATGCGTTGTCGCCAACGGCTGATACGTTGCGAATGACTGTGTTAGTTTAGCGACAAGAACAACGGGGAGGCGCGATGCCCGGGCAATTGCTCGAAGGTATCCAGATTGCTGAGACGCCTAATGCGGAACAGCCGATTGCGCGCACGCGCGCGCAGTTGACTGCTTTCGTCGGTCGCACTTTGCGCGGCCCTGTCGATTCACCGGTCATCATCCGCAGCTTCGCCGATTTCCAGCAGACCTTCGGTGGTCTGTGGCAGCCCAGTCCGCTGTCCTATGCGGTCGAACATTTCTTCGAGCAGGGCGGCCGACATGCCGTCATCGTTCGAGTGGTCAACTCCGCCGCGCCGGCCACGTTGTCGCTGCGCTGCGGGCGTGAAGCGCTGGTGCTCGAGGCGCTGGCACCGGGGACGCGGGAATTTCTACGGGCCTCGGTCGACTACGATCACGTCGATTCGCACGATCAGCAGCGTTTCAATCTGGTGGTGCAGCGCGTGCGTGCGCCTGGCTCCGAGCGTATCGAAGAACAGGAGATATTCCGCGGCCTGTCTGTGGATCCGGATGCGGACCGCTTCGTCACCGCGGCCCTGCTCGAATCGAAAATGGTGCGGGTGCGTCGGCCGGTTCCGGCAACCCGCCCCAATCCCACGTTGATGCCCGGCACCAATCTGCCGGTCGGTTACGTGAGCTCGAATCCGGATGGACACGACGGCCGTCCGCTGAGCGACTACGACATCATTGGCTCGGCCACCCGGCGCACCGGCCTGCACGCGCTCGCCGGCATCGAGAATCTCGCCTTTGTCTACATTCCGCCGCTGTCGCGTACGGCCGAGATCGGTATCAGCACGATCATGATCGCCACGAAGTTCTGCCGTGACCACCATGCGTTGTTGATCGTCGACCCGCCGGTCAATTGGGATGCGCCGGCGGCAGCGATCCAGGGATTGAAGAGCCTGAACTTCCACAGCGACAACGCGCTGATGTTCTATCCGCGCATTCTCTGCACGGACCGATTGCGCGGTCGCGGCGAAGTGTTCGGCAATGGCGGTGCAGTGGCAGGACTACTGTCACGGCTGGACGATTCGGTTGCGATCGTGGCGACGCCGGGGCCCGAGCCTTTGCTGCGCGCGGGGACACGGCTGGCGCGCGATATCAATACGGCGGATCGTTCGCGGCTGGCTACAGCAGGCATCAATGTCCTGCAGACAGTGCGTAGCGTCGAGCGTGATCGTCCTGCTCTGCGCACGCTGGCCTGCGGCGCCAGCGCTTCTGCGGATTGGGCTTACCTGACGCCGCGTCGCTTCGTGCTGTACGTGATCAGCACGATAGAACGTGGGACGCGCTGGGCTGTCACGATGCCGAACGATCACTCGATGCAGCAGCGGTTGGATCGCCAGATCCGCGAGTTTCTCGAAGAGCTGCGTGCTGCGGGCGCGTTTGCATCGGTGCCGGCGCGAGAGGCGTATGCAGTGATCTGTGACGAACGCATCAACGATGCGGAAGAGCGCGGCACGGTGAACATCCTGATTCAGCTCGCCGCGAATCATGCCGGCGAATATCACAGCTTCATGATCACGCACACACTGCGCGACAGTCTGGTCCGTCCAGTCGTGATCAATCGCCTGGAATCTTCATTTCTGGCTTACAACGCGCTGGAGCGCGAGATCACGATCAAGTTGCAGGTCGAAGAGCAACTCGCGCGCGTGTTCGCCAACTGAAAGTGTCACTGATCGATCGCGCTCACGACGCCGGCGTGCCACTGTCCGGCTACTCAGAGTGTCGGGGCCGTTCTGATCGTTCTCGCGCCGCCTGCGCTGCAACCGCCAGTTTCCGCCGACGGCTACGGTCTGCTCAGCCGACGAGCTGAATCAGTTCTGCTTTCTGTGCGGCCGTGAGCAGGGGGCCGAAGCCTGCCTTGAGATTGTCGCTCTGGCGATCCGGCTTGCCGGTGGCCGGGATCACGGCCGTGACCGCTTCGTGGCTCAGGGCGAACTTCAGGAACATCTGCGCCCAGGAAGCGATGCCGGCTTGCGCCGCCCAGCCGGGGAGCGACTTGCCTTTGACCCGATCGAACAGCCTGCCGTCCTCGAAGTTGCGATTGGCGAGCACGGCGATGCCCAGTTCCTTTGCCATCGGGAATACCCGCTTCTCCGCACCGCGCTGCGTGACCGAGTAATTGATCTGCAGAAAGTCGGGTTGGGTGGCCTGCACCACCTCGG
Organism: Povalibacter sp.; assembly: GCA_035556415.1. Classification (GTDB taxonomy): domain Bacteria; phylum Pseudomonadota; class Gammaproteobacteria; order Steroidobacterales; family Steroidobacteraceae; genus Steroidobacter. The sequence goes on along the minus strand of DATMEZ010000217.1, from coordinate 11,469 downwards.
CCAACTCGTCCTGCGCGGATTCGACGTAATGAGTGACGCCCACGTACTTGACCTTGCCCTCGGCCTTGAGCTCGCGCGCCACCGCGATCTGGGTCTTCCAGTCGCGCAGGTTGTGCACCTGGAGCAGCTCGACCCTGTCGGTCTGCAGCCGCTCGAGTGTGTTGCGGAACTGCTCGAGGCCGGCCTGCCGGCCGGTGACGCCGGAGAGCTTGGTGGCGATGAATGCACGCTTTCTCGCACCGGCTTCGCTCAACAGCGGGCCGAGATTGTCTTCGGCGTTGCCATAGGTCGGTGCGGTGTCGATCAGAATGGCGCCGCCATCGAAGAAACGCTTCAGGACTTCCTTGAGCGCGTCGTGCTCGGCGCTGCCTGCGCGAACCTCGAAGCTGCCCGAGGTGCCCATGCCGATGGCCGGGATCATCTCGCCGGTCGACGGAATCTTGCGTTTCAGCATGCTGTCCGAAGTCGCAGCGGAGGCGGGCGGAACGATGTTTGCGCCCAGATACAACGATCCCGCCAGCGCCGAGGTGTGACCTAGAAACTGCCTACGCGTTGTCATCTCAAAGGCCCTCCGCGGGTCGCTGTCATCGCTGGAACGATGGCATGGTCTGAACGGCCGAAAGAGTACGTGGCAGGTGGCAATGCCGCAATCGCGCCAGCCGCGTCATAGCGTCCGAATTCGGCCACGAGCGCACGCGAAAGATGCGCAAGCGTTCACATGGCTATCACGAGTCGCCCGGCTGGGGCCGCGATTTATCGACGCACCGCGACCAGGAAACTCTACTTACCGGAACAAGGTGCCCTCGATACTGCTGCGGTCAGAGGGTTATGGGTTCGTGTCAACTACGGTTGACGTCATGTAATCTGTGGTTTACAGTCGCCATGCCTGAGATATTCCGATCGGATGGATTCGATCGCTGGTTGCGTGAGTTGCGCGATGTCCGTGCGCGAGCGCGCATCGAAGCGCGAATCCTGCGTTTGTCGCGTGGGAATCCGGGTGACGTAAAGCCGGTGGGATCTGGGGTGAGCGAGATGCGAATCGACCACGGCCCAGGTTACCGGGTGTACTTCACCAGGCGCGGTCCGCTTCTGATTCTGCTCCTGTGCGGCGGCGACAAGCGCACGCAGGATGCGGACATCGAAAGGGCGATCGAGATTGCGGAGGACTGGAGCACCTGAACATGGCACGCAAGAAAGCAACCTTCTCGCGTTACGACGTTGCCGACTACCTCAAGAGCGAGGAAGAGATGGCCGCGTACCTGGATGCCTGCATGGAAGAAGCGGGGGATGACGCCGCTTACATCGCAGCAGCGCTCGGTGACATTGCGCGGGCGCGCGGCATGATGCAACTTGCCAAGGACACGGGAATCTCCCGCGAGGGGTTGTACAAGGCCTTGTCTGCCGAGGGCAATCCGAGCCTGGCTACCGTGCTCAAAGTCGTGAAGGCGCTGGGATTGAGGCTGACCACCAAGGTCGCTTGACCCGTAATCGCCAGCGCTATCGGCCTGCGTGCAGCCGCACCGGATTGCCCGGCGCGGCTGCACGGCCAACCGGTTACAGTCCGGGCTGATAGCGCAGCGTCACGAAGTACGTACGGCCATCCTGATAGTAGAAGCGCGCCGTTTCGTAGTCGCGATCGAACGCATTCGCGATCTTGCCCTGCACCGACCAACCGCCCGGGAAGCGGTATTCGCCGATGAAATCCACCAATGCGTAACCGCCCAGCTCGGCGCTGTTGGCAACGTTGTCATAGCGCGATCCCTGCACGTTGACGATCGTGCCGACGCTGAATGCACCGGTGCTGTAGCTCACGTCCAGCCGTCCTGACTGGCGCGCGCGCCGCGGCAGGTAGTTGTCGTAGTTGGTGCCGGCACCGCGGTTGCGTGGATCGAGATAAGTGTAGTTCGCCGCGAACGACCAATTGTTCCAGCGCGTGTGTGCCTCAGCTTCAACGCCGCGAATGCGTGCTTCACTGATGTTCTGCGGCAGGAAGTCGAGCGTGCCGGGTACCGCGGCGAAGACGATGAGATCGTCGATCTGAGTCTGGAACGCGGACAACGACCACGCGACCGGCGTGCCGCTACCCGAGAGACCGATCTCGTAGCTGTCGGATTCTTCCGGCCTGAGATTGGGGTCGCTGGAGCCCGGGTAGTACAGGTCGTTGAAGTTCGGCGCCAGAAAGGCACTGCCCCAGGCGGCGGACAGCGCCAGGCCGTCGGCGAAGAACCACTTCCAGCCCAGATTGCCGGTGGTGTGGCTACCGAACTGCTCGTTGTCGTCGTTGCGTACCGAAGCAAGAATCTCGTGCGCGCCGAAACGGCCCTTGTACTGGCCGAAGACGCCGGTGTTGTCGCGCGAGGTCTGGTCGTAGGCCGTGGTGCTGTCGAGGCGGTCTTCGAGATAGTCCACGCCGAGCGAGACCACCTGATCGCGGCTGAGCGTCCAGTCGGACTGCACGCTGGCGTTGCGTCGTTCGGTATCGATGGTGCCGCGGAAAGCGCCGTCCTTGAAATCGTCTGCGTCGTCGTGGCTGACGCCGACCTGGGCCGTCAGGTTCCAGTTTGCAGTAGGCGCGAAGCGCCCCTTGACCGAGAACACGCTTTCGACGAAGTCGGTCTCGTTGGTGTAGCCACCGTCATATTCGTTGTGGCCGGAAGCGTAGAGCGCGCTTGCCTCGATGTCGGCCTTCTCGCCCCATCGATAACCGGCCCGCAACGAGCCGGAGGCATTGCGATAGCCATCGGCATCCGGCTCATCCGTGAAGCAGCCGGCCGCAAAAGAGGCGCGACAGGAATTGAAGCCATCGCTCTCGACGTAGTTGCCGCTCACACTGAACCACGCGTTGTCGTTGTTCAGGCCGAAGCTGGCCGCGGCGTTGTACGTGTCGTGCGAGCCGCCACCCACGGAGACCGACGGGCCCTGACCCTTGATGGTGAAGATCTGGATCACGCCGCCGATCGCGTCGGCACCATACAGGCTGGAGCGTGGCCCACGCACGATCTCGATGCGGTCGATCTGATCGACGGGCAGGAACTCGATGCGCGTGGTGCCGGCTGAGGTCGAGCCAACGCGAACACCGTCGACGAGCACGAGTACTTGGTCCGCTTCCGCACCGCGTATGAACATGGAGCTGAGCTTGCCGAGTCCGCCGTTGTTGGCGACGCTGATTCCGGCTTCCCCGCGCAGCAGATCCTGGATCGACTGGGCCTGCCGACGCTGGATTTCGGCGCGCGTGATGACGGTGGCCGAGCCGATGACGTCGCTGATGGGTTGCGCGAGCCGCGCCGCGGTGACGACGACTTCACCGACAGTGTCGGTGTCGGCTGCAAATCCGGCGAACGAGGTGAAACACGCAGCCGCGGCAACGGCTGCCGCGCCCGGCTTGAAACGAGAATTCATGATGCCCACTCCCCATGCACGCCCGCATGGCAATAGTTGATGTCGAGCAGCGGACACGGAAGGAGAAGGGAGCGGCGCGGCAACAAGCGCGTACGCTCATCGCCCACCGCGATGCTGTACCTGATCGCCGCTGAAAGCGGGCGATCTTTCCATCAGGCCGGTCTCCGGGCTCTCGAGTGAGCGCCGATCTTGCGATCGGGCTCATCGACATCGCCTTCCCACGTCCGATCGCGAGATCGGAGCTGCAGTGGCGCGGGACTATCCGTAAGTCCCATGACGTCGACTTGACTCGAATACCGTTGCGGGGGCAGCGCCGGGTTGCGCACCCACCTGGAGGTGGGCGAGGGTACCGGCTTCACGCTCGCGCATTTTCCACGCGGAAATGCGCTCACCTGACGGAGGCGGCACGGTAGGGAAGCGGCCCGCGGGTGTCAAGCGCTTGGCCTGGCGGTCGGCGGGCCGGAATGGACTAGGGTACGACTGCTTTACGCGCGTCGTTGCGCAGCAGCGGAGGGCGCCGAGCGGGCGTCTAGGTTTCAGCGCGGACCGAGCGCCTCCTGCAACGTATGCGCCGTCAGCAGCCGCTCGCCGATGGCGTCGAGTTCTTCGATGGAAGCGCTGGCAATGTGTCCGCACACTTCGTCCTGCAGCGGACCGAAACGCCGGCCGGGTTGGCGGATGATCAGGGACGCACGGCCCTCTGCCCTGCCTTCGGCCCGCCCTTGGGCCACGTACTTGCGCGCGAAATCGCTCTGATATTCGTACTTGGCTGGATCCATGTTCCGCAACGCCCGCCGGGCGGCCTCGCTCAGGGAATTGAGGATCAGGTCGAAGTACAAGCGCGAACGCTCCTCGTCCAGGTCGATGGGCCTGCGCCGATTGCGGCTGGCGAATTTCCGGCCATTTGTCGCGATATTCCGTCCGGCAGCCACGTCGACAGTTCGTGGCAAGCACGGGTCGCGAGGCAGACGGGGGACAATCCCGGGCGCCATCTATAAGATGGCGTGGTGCCAAACTCGATCTCGACTTCCATGCAATCCCCATTCCTCACTACCGCGCTCGAAGCCGCCAACGCCGCGGCCGAAGTCATTCGCCGCTACTACCAGCGCAACCTCGACATCCAGATCAAGGCCGACAAGTCGCCGGTGACGCAGGCCGACATCGAGACCGAGAAAGTCATTCGCGGCATCATCGGCGAGCGGTTTCCGGAGCATGGTTTCTATGGCGAGGAAACCGGCCAGAGCGCACTCGATGCCGATTACCTGTGGCTGGTCGATCCCATCGATGGCACCAAGGCCTTCGTGCGCGAGTATCCGTTCTTCTCCACGCAGATCGCTCTCATGCACCGCGGTCGGCTCATCGTCGGCGTGTCCTGCGCACCGGTGTACGGCGAGCTGGCGTATGCGCAGATCGGTGTCGGCGCCTGGTTGAACGACGAGCCGCTCAAGGTCAGCAGCATCGACACGGTGGAGGCGGCGGCCATCTCGGCTGGCAATCTCAAAACGCTGGCGAGCGGGCCGCAATGGGCGCGTTACGGCAAGCTCGTGGCGCGCGCCAACCGCATTCGCGGCTACGGCGATTTTCTGCACTATCACCTGCTGGCAGCCGGCAAGCTCGAAGTGGTGGTCGAATCGGACGTGAACATCCTCGACGTGGCCGCGCTGGCCGTGATCGTCGAGGCGGCAGGCGGCCGATTCACCGACCTGGGCGGCAATCCGCTGGGGCTGGCGACCACTTCGGTGCTGGCGAGCAATGGCAAGTTGCATTCGACGGTGCTGGCCGCGCTGACCTAGGGCGGCAACCAGGAGCGTCGTGGTCTGATCGTCGACGCCACGGTCGATCGTGATACGGCGGCGTCTGCAGGTGCGAGCGACGGCAAGCGCAGGGTAAGTTTGCTCCGCGGTTCCTTGTGTGTTGCCAGAGTCGGTTCGTGCTGATGGCCAGGCCGGCTCGTCGGCGATGAGCGGAGCTCCATGAAGCGGCCCAGCGCCGGGGGCATCATGAAATTCATCTTTGAAGTTCGTCTGAAGCCGGGGCACACCGTCGAGGAATACGCTGCCTCCTGGGTGCGTGCCAGTGAGATCATCCAACGCGCCCCCGGTGCTCGCGGTACACGACTGCACCGGAAGATCGGCCAGCCGCACGTGCTCCTGGCCATTGCAAGCTGGGAATCGAAAGGCGCGCGCGAGGCGCGCGATCAATTCCTGAAGCCGGACGCCGCCATGCGGGCCGTGCTGGACGAGCATGTCGACATCGTCGATTTCAAGCTCATCGGCGAATACGAAGAAGCCGAGTGGATCGTCGAGCCGCCAGCCGATCACGCAGCTGCAGCACCTGCCCAATAAAGCGGCGCATCGGGCGGCACTGCCCGGTGTCCCCACGAGAGCGTTCCCGAGGGTAAGCGTTCCTGGGCGCAGAGATCGTCAGTTCCTGCGTTCGAATCCGAAAGACTGCGTGGTTCTCGCGCAACCTTTGCGCCGGCTGTTGCGTCCAATCCCATAACATCGAGCGAGAGTTCCTCGCGGGCCGGAGAACGACATGCAATTCCTGATCCTTGCCGTTGCCTGGTGCGTGCTGCTGGCGGTTGCCTGGCCGCTGGCCCTGCTGATCCTGTTGCTATGGCCGCTGCTGTGGCTGCTGTCGCTGCCGTTTCGCTTCCTGGGCGTCGTCGTCGACGCTCTGCTCGCTTTCGTAAAGGCGCTGCTGTTCCTGCCCGCCCGGATCCTCGGACATCGCGGCTGAGCGCAGCGCCTCGACATCGGCGCCTGACGAATCTCAGGGCCGATAGCTGCTGAAGACCCAGTCGTGCTGCTGCTGGGCCTGATGGCAGGCGAAGCAGGCGGTGGCGGCCTTGTCGCCCACCACGCGCTCGGTCTTGCTGTTGCCGGCAAAGCCTTCGAAGCCCCAGCCGCCGGTCGCCGCATATTTCTTCGCATCCCGTTGCATCACGCCCACCACCTTGCGGTCGCCTTCGGTGACGGCGTTGTCGGCCGACGTCGCCTGCAGCAGATCGAACACGATGATGGAACCGTCCGGGAACTTGCCGGTGCGATAGCCCTGCATGGCCTTGGGATTGGCGTACAGATGGTGAATGCCGCCGAACGAGCCATAGAGCGAATGCCCAGGCTCGATCACCATCGACTTGACGTGCTGCCATTGTCGATAGTTCTGCGGATAGGGCACGTCGGCAGCAACGACGTTTGCGCTGATCAGCGCAGCCAGCAGCAATGCAGTTGGCTTCATGACAGGTCTCCCGTGTGATAAGAAGGATCGCGACACGCGTGAAATCTAGGAGCGCAGCGCGCCTGCGTGAAGTCTGCACGGAACGGTCTGTTAGTTACTTTCCGGTTCATCTTGATGCCAGCGTTGAAGAAAACCCAGGCCGAAAAAAGCAGAGTGCGCAAGCCGGCAAGCGTGTCGCGCATGGTGGAGGACATCGTCGGCTGCAAATGGTCGCTGACCGTCCTGTCGCTGGTCGCCGCCGGTGTGACGCGCCCTGGTGCGATGCAACGTCGTGTCGAAGGACTCACGGCCAAGGTTCTCAACGAACGCCTGCGCAAGCTGCTGCGCTTCGGCATCATCGAGCGCGAGGTGTTTGCTGAAGTGCCGCCTCGGGTCGAGTATCGACTCACCGCTTTCGGTCGGCGCTTCAGTTCCGTGCTGGAGCGGATCGCGGAGCTGGAGGAAGAGCGCAGCAGCGCACTGAGCTGAGGGCTCGAGCGCCTCAGACGGCGACGAACGTTCGTCCGCCTTCCCAGGAGATTTCCCGGACCGCGACCCCGTACAGCCGCGTGATCGTCTGCTGCGTTAGCACTTCGCAGGTCGGACCGTACAGCCATTCACCGTTGCCGAACAGCAGCAATGCCTGGTCCGAGAAGCGCGCAGCGAGGCCAGCGTCGTGCAGGCTCATGATGACTGTGCGGCCTTCATCGGCCCTGGCGCGGAACAGGCGCAGCGCATCGATCTGATGATGCGGATCGAGATGGTTGATCGGCTCATCCAGCAGCAGCAGGTCCGGGTCCTGGGTCAGCAAAGTGGCGATTGCCAGGCGCCGCCGCTCGCCGCCCGACAGTGTCGCCAAGTCGCGCGACTCGAAAGTGCTCATGTCCACGGCGGCGAGCGCAGCGCGGGCGATCTCGCGATCGCTGTCGCTTTCCCATTGCCAGAAATCGATGTGCGGATGCCGGCCGATCAGCGCCGTTTCCAGCACGGTCGCAGGGAAGGGATCTTCCGTGTTCTGCATCAGCAAGCCCAGGCGCTGCGCCAGCTGCCGACGTGGCCACTGGTCGAGTGGGCGCTGTTCGACCGCAACCGATCCTGACGCCGGCTCGCGCAGTCCACAGAGCGTGTGCAGTGTGAGCGTCTTGCCGGCGCCGTTGCAGCCGAGCAGGCAGGTGATCGTGCCGCGCTGTGCCGACAGGTTCAGTCGGTTCACCAGCTTGCGGTCGGCGACCTCGACACTGAGGTCGTTGCACGTCAGCAGCGGCAACGCCGCTGCGGAATGTTTCGGGATGGCGTTCATCGCTTCTTCCAACCGATTTCGGCGGCGGTGGCCGGTCCGATCAGCACCTGGTGCAACGACTCCGGCATTTCGGCGCGATCGGCCGCTACGGCAATCCGGCCCGCCATCAGCTCCGCGAACGTCTGCGGGTACAGCGGCACCCGGTCGGGCTCGGCATAACCGGCCGGATGTATCGGCAGATTATCGGTGAAGTCGTATTTGTCCGTCGCGCCCAACGTGTGCAGCAACTCGTGTGCAATCACCGTGTCGTTGGAACCCTCCATGTGGCGCGCCGCGAAGACGTGCACGATGCCGAACAGGCCTTTTTGCAGTCCGACCGAATGCGGTAGAGACGGCGAGCGGCGCGGATCGTGATACAGCACGAAGAGTTTGATATCCGGGCTCGCCCCTGGTGGATTCTGCGGCACCCGCCAGGCCCAGTAGCGCGTGCGCAGGCTCCACCACAGAACGGTGAGCCGACCGGCACCGGGATCGATCATCGGCGGCAGGTCGCGAATCGGTGGCGCCAGCGTGATCCGCACCGGTCGCTCCAGTGTCAGGCCGTAGCGCTGCGCTTCCTCGTCGAAGAACGTTTCCAGCGGCAGGAAATGATCGGGCTTCAACGCCTCAAGATAACGCTGCGCCTCGTCCGAGCCATCGCCGTTGATAGGAAATACCGCGACGCGCAGCGCATTGTCCCAGTCGGTCGAGTACACGCGGTCGAAATAGGTGTTCAACGCCACGAACAGCAGGATCAGCAGCAGAACGGCGATGCGAAGGGTGCGCCACATGGGGGCAAGGCTACCGCAAAGCGATGGCTACAGCGTGAAGGCGTGTTTTATCCATTCGATCTGCAGGCCGTGCTCGCCCGGCGACACGGCCACCACGTCGAAGCGTGCTGGATAACGCCTGAGCTCGACACGCGCTTGCAGCAGGTGACGTGCGGCATTGACGATCCTGCGTTGCTTGCGCCAGATCACGGAAGCCGCCGCGCCGCCGAAGCTGGCGTCGGCGCGATAGCGGACTTCGATCAACGCTAGCGTCGTGCCATCCAGCATCGCCAGATCGATTTCGCCGGCCTTGCAGCGATAGTTCTGCGCGATCAGCTTCAGTCCTCGACCGCGCAGATAAATCAGCGCTGCATTCTCGCCGGCGACGCCCGCTTCCTTGCGGTACTGGCCGTCCATGTCGGCTCCTCTATTGCGGCTGCGTAACGCTCGCTGCAGCAGCCGTTCCCAGGGGCACCGGCTTGCCGCCCGAAACGCGCGCCCAGTCGAGCTCGCGCCGCACGCGGCCCTTGTCGTCGACGGACAGCACGCCAGTCATGCCCGAAACCGTGTGCTGGCTGCCGAACCGGCCGGCTTTCAGCAGCGGAATGATCCGATATGCATCGAAGCCGAACGCATACAGGCGGCCGCGGCCGCGAGCGCGCACCGGCCAATATCTGCTCAATGCCGTGCGCAGCTCCATCGAAACCGCATCCGGCGAAATCACCCAGGGCATGTCCGGGAAGAACACGCCGTCGAGGTCGTCATTGGCCGTCTGGGTGTCCGGCTCGAAAATGTCCGAGGTGGCGTAGACGGGCAGATCGTCCGACAGATAAAAGCGCAGCGCGGGTCGCAGCGAGCGGCCCTGCGCCGGGAAAGCGCCGATGAAAACGAACTGGACGTCGCCACGCCGCCGCGGTTCGAATTCCAAGCGCTGGCCGAGGATCGAGTTCAGTGCCTTGGCGCGTTCACGGCTCTCGCCGATCAGCAGCAGCTGCGTGATCGGGCTCGAGAAGTCATGCGTGGAAGAACCGTAATAGCGCACTGCCGCAACGGTTCCGCCCAGCACCTTGAGCTCGGATTCGAAGGCGCGGTACACGCGCAAGCCCCATTCGTTGTTGGGCAGCAGCGCCAGTCCGCGCATGCGTCCGTCGGCAACGATACGCTGTGCCACTTGTCGTGCTTCTTCCTCTGGATCGAGGGCGAACTGGAACATCAGCGACGGGGGCGTTGCGGTGTCGGGCAGCCGATTCAGCGCGAGCGTCAATACCGACGTGTCGCCGGAGGCGCTGATCGCCGCCACGTCTTCTTTCATGAGCGGACCCACGACAAATTGCGCGCCGTCTGCAATCGCACGCCGGTACGCCGTGCTCGCGCCCATGGCTGCCGTGTCGTAAACGTTGATCTGCGGGCGCCGGCTTGCTTCCTGTTGCAGCAGTGCGGCCATGAACCCATCGCGTACCGCGACGCCCGCGGCTTGCTGGCGGCCGGTGAGCGGCAGCACGAGGGCCACTTGCGGCGGATAGTCGAGACCGATGCCCAACTCCGGCATGATTTCTTCATTGAGGAAGGTGTTGGCCGGGTGGGCTGGGTAACGGCTGCGCCAGTTCGCCAGATCGTCCTTCGCGGCGAAGGGATTGCGAGCAGAGCTCAATGCGGCCCGTCCCAGAGCCAGCCATCCCGCTGTTATCGTGCTGCTGCCGGCGGGCGCCGTGAAATCTGCGTTGCCGCTGGCGCTCTGTTGCAGTCCCTGCCAGATCAGGCGCTGGTTGGCGCGAATGTCCTGCTGGCCCGTCAGCATTCGCTCGCGTTCCAGCGCGGTCGCCACTGCGGCGGCCGGGCGATTCAACGCGAACTGGGCGCGGGCGCGGATGCCGAGAATGTCCGCGGCATCGTCCCGAGGCAGCGGCTGCGGGATTCGATCCAGCTCGGCCAGTGCCTTGGTCGGATTCTGCGCACGCAATGCCAGTTCGGCGACGACTTGGGCGCGCAGCGCGAAGTCCTGTGATGGCAAGGTCGGGCTCAGCTGGCTGAGCTTCGCGCTTGCCTTGTCCGCCGCGCCGGCATTCACATATTCACGTGCGGCGCGCAGCAGCAGACGGTCATGGAGATCTTTGGGCGATTGCGCGGCGAGCGCTTCATAGGCCCGCGCCGATTCCTGGTATTTGCCCTCGCGCGAGAGCTTCTCCGCTTGTTCCAGCTGACGGTCCACACCGGGTCCCTGCGGCTGCGTCGGCGGCGTAGCGCAGGAAGCGATGCCGAGGGCGGCGATCAGGCACATCAGGCCATCACGGAGCGGCTTCATGCGGCCGGAGTCGGCTCGCGCTCCAGAGGAGCGGGCGCGGTTGCAGGTGGCGGAGGGGGCGTAAGGGGGGATGGAAAGTGTCGCGGGCATGGGGCGGAGTTTAACCCGTGCGGTGGGTGGGGGCTCCAAGGTTGCGGTTTGGCTTCATTTGCTTCGTGGGAGGCTTCTCACGGAAGGAGGTTTGCCGAGGGACGATGGAGTCAGATGAAGAGGGCGGCTTCGTTTGGCGGTGGGCGGGTGCCGGTCCGGGTCGCTCGTTTCGGGAGCGCCGTGAACCCTTCCATGGGGGGCTGCCACAAAAACATCCTGTTTTTGAGGCTCCCGAAACGAGCGACCCGGACCGGCACCCGCCCCGTGGGTGGAAGTGGGTGGCGCTCGGATGTTGGCTTGAGAAGAGCGTGGGAGTCCGAGGCTTGGTTGGCATGGTGCGCCTCCCGGTCAGTGCGCAGGATCAGGCAGGGGTGAGGGGTGGCGAAGGCGAGCGTCATATTCAGAAG
>DATMEZ010000216.1:0-35995 GCA_035556415.1 Povalibacter sp. | reverse complement strand
AACATCATCGAGGATGTTTTCGGTTCCGACATCGATCTGGGCGGTCGCTTCGAGCCGGATCTCCGGGTCGACGGCCTGTTTGCCGTCGGCGCCAGCCACGTGAGCGTTACCGCCGCCGGCATGGAACAGTATGACGCCATGGGCCGCGCCGTCGCCGCGCAGGTCGTGGATGCAAATCATCGCGACATGCTCATGCCCTGCAAGCCTGCGTCGGCCGAGCAGCCGGATGAGCAATGCGCGCGGGAGTTCCTTGGCACGGTCGGCCGCCTGCTGCATCGCCGCCCGCTTGCCGACGAGCAGTTGCAGGCTTACGTGACGGCGGCGACGCAGGCTACGCAGATCACCAAGAGCTTCTACGACGGCGTGGCGCTGTCGCTGTCGGCGATGCTGTCGGCACCGGATTTCCTGTTCCGCGAGGAAGTGGTCGAGCAAGATCCCGACCATCCGGGCAGCTATCGCCTGGATGCGTACTCCAAGGCCTCGCAACTCAGCTTCTTCCTGTGGAATTCGGCGCCCGATTCGAAGCTGCTGGCGGCGGCCGAGAAAGGCGAGCTGCACAGCAAGCGTGGTCTGGCGCGACAGGTCGAACGCATGATGGCCTCGCTGCGTCTGGAGTCCGGCATGCGCGCCTTCTTCGAGGACCAATTGCGCTTCGATGAATTCGAAACGCTGGCCAAGGACTCCGCGCTGTTTCCGAAGTTCAGCGCGCAGGTCGCAGAAGATGCGCGCGAACAGACGTTGCGCACGATCCTCGATGTCGTGTTCACGCGTGACAGCGACTATCGGGAGATCTTTACCACCAAGAAGACCTTCCTCACACCGGAGCTCGGCTCCATCTACCGTGTTCCGATCTACAACGACGGGCCGAACGGCTCACCCGACCAGTGGCAGCCATACGAGTTCGCGGCCGACGATCCACAGACGGGCATTCTGACCCAGGTCGCATTCACGGCATTGCATTCGCCTGCCGGCCGCGGCTCGCCAACCATTCGCGGCAAGGCGGTTCGCGAAATCGCCTTGTGCCAGAAGGTGCCGGCGCCGCCGGGCGATGTCGACTTCACCCAGTTCGAGCTGGCCAGCGCATCGCCGACGAGCACCGCGCGCGAGCGCTTGGGTGTGCACGCAAGCGTGCCGTCGTGCGCTGGTTGCCACAAGATCATGGATCCCATCGGCCTGGCGCTGGAGAACTTCGACGGCAGCGGCGAGTTCCGCACCATGGAGGGCAATGCGCGCATCGATCCCAGCGGCGAGATCGACGGCATCAAGTACGAGGACGCCAACGGGCTCGGCAACGCCATCTATCGCAATCCGGCCGCTGTGGCCTGCATCGTCGACCGGCTTTCCGCACGTGCGCTCGGCCGCACCACGAGCTCCGGTGAGCGGGGCTGGTTGCGAGATCTCAAGGAAGACTTCGCCGACAACGGCTATCGCCTCAGCGCGTTGATGCGCGAGATCGCGCTCAGCCGGGCTTTGTACAGTGTTTCGGCTCCTGCACGGGAACCCGCGCAGCAGCAGGTGGCGGCGGCTTCGTCCGCGGATCGTTGAATCGGGAGTCTGCAATGCGTAACTTGACCACGCGAAGAAGAGTGCTGCGCGGCATGCTCGGTGGAGCAGCCGTGTCGGTCGGCCTGCCATTTCTCGACTGCTTCCTGAACACCAACGGCACCGCGCTCGCCTCGGGCGCGCCGCTGCCGACGGTGTTCGGCTCCTGGTTCCAGAACCTCGGCCTCAATCCCGGCCGCTGGAAGCCGACGGCCGTCGGCAAGGGCTACCAGAACAACGTCGAGCTCGCGGTGCTCGATGCCTACCGTGAGCGCATGAACGTCATCAGCGGCACCAAGTACTTCCTCGACGGTCGCCCGCTGGAGACGCACGTGAGCGGCGTGCAGATTGCGACCATGGGCTCGATTCCGGCCGGTGTCAGCTCGGACCCGAGCCTGGATACCACGATCGCCGACGTCATCGGCGACAAGACGCGCTTCAAGTCGATCGAGATCTCCTTGAGCGGCGGGCGGCAGAGCCTGAGCCGCCGCAAGGGCGGCGCCATCAATCCGTCCGAGCCTTCGCCGGCCGCATTGTATGCGCGCGTGTTCGGACCGGAATTCAAGGATCCGAACGCAGCTGAGTTCACGCCCGACACGCGAGTGCTTGCACGACGCAGCGTACTGACTGCCGTCGCGGACGAGAGAAAGGACATCATGAAACGCATCGGCGCTGCCGATCGCGCGCGCCTGGACGAATATTTCACCGCGGTGCGCCAGATCGAGCAGCAGCTCGACCTGGAGATGCAGAAGCCGGCGCCCCTGAAGGATTGCAGCATTCCGCGGGCCGTGCCCGAAGCCGAGGTCGGCCGCAACGTCGCCGCGGTGGAGCGCAACAACAAGTTGTTTGCCGAGCTGCTGGCGCATGCGGTGGCCTGCGGCCAGACGCGCGTGTTCAACGTCAACTTCGGCACGCAGGGGTTGCGTACGCCCGGTGGCGTCCGTGACTGGCACAGCCTCACGCACGAGGAGCCGATCGATCCGAAGCTGGGCTACCAGCGCGACGTCACCTGGTTCATCAACTTCGCGACCGGCACGTTCGCCAGGTTCCTGGACACGCTCGACCGCTATCGTGAAGGCAATGGCACCGTGCTCGATCGCGCACTGATTCTCTGGCAGACCGATCATGGCTACGCCCGCACGCACACCATGGATGATCTGCCCATCCTCACCGTCGGCAACGCCGGCGGGCGCATCAAGACCGGAATGCACCTGGTGGCGACCGGCGATCCGAGCACGCGCGTGGGCCTGACGGTGCAGCAGGCGTTCGGTGTTGCGCTGAACAGCTGGGGACGTTTGTCGAACGCCACCTCCAAACCCCTGACCGAGATGCTGGCCTAGCGAGGAGACTGCCATGAGACTTGCTACGACCCTGTTCGTCGGCACGGGCGCCGTCGTTGCTGCGACCGCCGTCGGCTATGCGCTGTTGTCTTCCAGAGCCGATGCCGGCAGTCCGGCTGCTTCTGGCTCGGTGGCCCCCATCGCCACGCCGCTCGGCGTCACCATGCAGCCGCTCGGCAAGGCACAGGGATACGATCTGGGGAAGGGCACTGCCTCTGCGATCGTGCGCGATCAGATTGCCTATACCGGCGAACGCGGTCTCACGCTCTACACGTGGGATCGCGATCCACTTGGCAAGGCGAGTTGCGTCGAAGAGTGCGCCACCCGGTTCAAGCCGTTTCTTGCGAACGCCGCGGCCAAGCCCTTCGGCGACTGGTCTGTCATCCCGCGCGAGGACGGGCAGAAGCAGTGGGCGCTCAAGGGCAAGGCGCTCTACACCTATATGAAGGATGTCGATCCGGGCAGCGTGGGTGGCGACAGTCCGGCGAACTATGGAGCGCCGCGACGCAATGCGCTCGGTGTCATGGTCGGCGGTGGCTATCGCGGCATGGGATTGAAGGACGAGCGCGATACCGATCCGATGCCGGAAGGCTGGAAGCCGGCGCTGGCGTATCCGATCCAGAACCTGCGACTGCCCGCCGGCATTGCCGTGAAAGAGGTGGCCGACGCGGCGGCGTTCGTCCTGGTCGATCGTCTCAATCACACGCTCTATGCCGTGGATGCGAACAAGGCCCGCGAAGTCGAGCGCTGTTCGAGCGATGCATGTCGGCAATGGGAGCCGCTGAGTGCGCCGCAGTTGGCCAGGGATCTCGGTGACTTCTCAGTGATCGCGCGTGACGACGGTATTCAGCAGTGGGCGTACAAGGGGCGCGCGCTGTACACGTATCGTGGGGACTTGGCGCCGGGCTACGCGAATGGCCTCGGTGTCGATGAGCGCTGGGATGTAGCTGCGGTGCTGCGTTACTACATGCCGCCGAGCGTGAGCATCCAGAAGACGCCGGGGCAGGGCAGCGTGCTGGCGACGGCGAAAGGCATGACCCTGTATCGCCGCGACGGCTACATCCTGCAATCCGGCGGCGGTCACAGCCTGCGGCGAGGACAGCCGGCACGACCAGCCGTAGGTCGCGACATCGGCACCGATCCTCGCTGCCAGGACGATTGCGAGAAACAGTGGCATCCGTTCGTGGCGGCCGCGGATGCGCAGCCGTCCGGCTTCTGGGACATCGCAACGCGTTCGGACGGAACGCGCCAGTGGGTCTATCAGGGGTACGCGCTGTGGACTTACGGCGGCGACAAGAAGCCCGGCGACATGACCGGTCACGACAACTACGACATCGTCGTGCCCGACGACCCGACCCGCCTGGTCGATGTCGGCACGCCGATGGACGGTGGTGCTGCGCTGTGGTGGTCGATCGCCCTTCCCTAGAAAAACAGGGAAGGAACGCAGAGGACGATTACTGCTCCACCCGATACTCGACACCCGCGCGCGAGTCGCGCGGGCCGTTCAATGCTTCGAGCGTCACCTTGCTGGAGAGCTTGTAGCGCAGGGTGACCACCTCGCCGGGTTGGAACAGTCCGACGCCATAGCTTAAGTACAAGCGCGGCGAGAGGTATTGGCCGATGGTGAGTGCGGCGCCGCCGATGGCCTTGCTGTCCGTGACGCCGACCTCGTCCACGCCCAGGCGGCGACCGATGTTCTTCGCGAGCAGGCCACCCGCTGCGGTTCCGAGCGAGCGCGCTGCCGACTGCACCGCGTCGCCTTCGCCTTCGCCGATTTCGTTGAGCGGCTTGCCGGTGACGATGTAAGCCAGCGCATTCGACTGCGCCATGGGTGGCTCGGAAAACACGGTGAGTTGCGGATTGTGCGCCGTTCCTTCGACGCGCAGACCGGCGACCACCGGGTCCACTTCCCTGACGGCGACGATACTCAGGCGCGGATTGTCCAGCGGCGTGCCGGCAAACAGCAGTTGCCCCTGGCGGATCGTCAGGTTCTGGCCATAGGCCTTGTACGTGCCGGCGACGCGCACTTCGCCCGATCCGGTCGTGGGTGCTCCGGGCGCTTCGCGCACCTGGAGCTGTCCGGTGACCTTGGCGTCGAGTCCGAATCCTGCGAGCACGACATTCTCGCCCAGCGTGACTTGCACCGCGGCATTCAAGGGCATCGACTCGGCTTCGGCTTCCTGCTCCTGCGCGTCGATCACGACCACGTCGGAGGAGCTTTTCGTCGAGGACTGGCTGCGCGGCAGCTTCTGCAAGTCGACGCTGGCCGAAGGGATGTGCACGTTGCCCTGCAGTGACATGCGCTCGGCATCGCGTGTGAATTGCAGCTTTGGATCGATGAGGACCTGCGCACCGGGGATATCCGCTGCCAGGAACTGCTGACCTTGAACGTCGATGCGTGCCTGGCCGGTGGTGCTGGCGGTGCCATCGAAGCTCAGCGCGCCCTTGCCTGAGGAGATGGCACCGGTGAGGGCAAATTGACCGTCGGGCTGCGCAGTGACGCTGAAACGTCCATCGCGCAGCTTCAGCCCGAGCGCAGGAACGTCGGTGGCCAGGTTCGCAAGACCGATCTCGCCGTCGATCCGCGGCGCGTCGAGTGTGCCGGTTGCGCCGGCGCGTACTTGCACCTGGCCTTGAACGTTGGCGAGTTGCGGTGCGAACAGTTCCACGACCGCGATGCTGGGCAGATTCGCATCGAGACTGCCGCGCACGCCGGTCGATGCACTACCGAGACCGGTCAGTGCAAACTCGCTGTGCAGCCGGCCCGTATCGTTGAGTCTTGCATCGATGCTGCCGTTGCCGTCGCTGCCGGCTAGATTGGCCACGATGCGCAGATCGTCGTACTTCAGCAGCACTTCCGGCTCATCGCTCGCCGGTTCGAGCCGTCGCGAAATGCTTCCCTGGGCCGAGCGGATGACGGCCGAGCCGTCGAGCCGGCCTTGCGCGTCACGCCGGATGTCGCCTTCGCCGTCGAGCGTGCCGGACAAGTCGATCGGCATCGAAGACGTGCCAAGCGCGCTGGCCAGCGCAAGCGGCACATTCTGCAGCGAGTACTGCGCCTGCAAGGCTCCGGTCGGCTCGCTGGTTCCCGCCAGGCACAGGCGGATGTCGCCGTCGGCGAAACAGGCCTGCGATATGCGGGTGGCGGTCTTCGAGTAATCCACCTCGACCGGCTGCTGCAATTGCAGGCGCGCTGCATTCTGCACATCGAGTACCAGCTGTTCGACCGTGCCGGACCAGCCGAAAGCCCCTTCGGGTGATGTGCCTGCGCCGTGCAGTTGCAAGTGCGTGGCCAGCGGCTGCCCGGTGGCGTCGAGTTGCAGTGTGTGCTGCTTGATATCTCCGTCAGCTCGCAGCCGCACCGTATCGAAGGTGAGTCCGCCTGCGGAGATGGCCGATGCATCGAGAGCGACCTGGCCGCGCGGTTGCTTCGGCTCTTCGATGTCGAAGTTCAGCGCGAGGGTCTGCACGCTTGCGGTCGACACCTGCAACGAGTTGCCGCGCACCTGTCCGTCGATCTTCAAGGCAGGCCAGCGGCCCGTGGCGCTGATCGCAGCATGCAGCTCACCGCCGGTGTCGGGCAGCCAGTCATCGAGTGCAGGCACCTCGATGGTGGCGTGGGCGTTCATGGCCTCGTTCTGTTCGCCCCGGACCTGAATGCGGCTGCGTCCCGAACGCAGGTCCAGCGTGCCGGCCAACACCATGTCCGGCGAGATACGCAGATCGGCTTCGCCGCGCAAAGGTCGTTTGCGCAGCTGTCCGCGCAAGTGGGTGAGTTGCAGATTGCCTTGCGGGCCGCGGTCGCTCATCTGGCCCTGGCTCGCCAGGTCCAGGTTCAGATCGCCGGGCCATTCGGCCAGGAATTCTCCCGGATTGAAATGTCGCGCCCGGACCGTGGCCTGCCAGGCGATCGCGGGTTGCAGCTCGACCTGGCCGGTGGTTCGCAGCTCGCCTGCCGCCTGCACGATATCCAGGCGCTGGAGTTGTATGCGTTGCGGTGAGCCCTGCAATTCCAGCTGGATGTCGGCAAGCCGTCGCGGCGGTCCCAGTCGCAGCGTGCCGGTGGCGGTGTAGGCTTGTGCGCTGCCGCTGAAGTTCACGTCGCCGCGCGTGTGTAGAACCTGCCCGGCCAGTGTTTCCGGAATCACGATGTCCTGCCAGTCCAGATCGAGCTTGGCCGACGCTGGCTCGGCGCTCAGCGATACCGTGCCATTTGCCCGCAGCGATCCTTGTTTCGGACGGACCAGGGCATCGAGCGCGATCTGCTGCGGATTGTGCGTCAGGTGCACGCGTTCGAGCTGAAACGGTTCGCCGTTTACGGTGATGTGCCCGTCGAGCGTGGCTTGTGTCAGGTCGCCACTGCCGCGCAGCGATGCAGCGAGATTGCGTAGCGAGGAGTCCGGCATCAGCTCCTTGCTCGGATCGAACTCGGGTATTTCGACCGCGAGTGTCCACGGCGTCGATTCACGCTGCTGCAGATCGAGCTGCAGGGTGGCGGACAACGGCGAGGTGAGTCGTGCCTGGAGCGTCGCCAGTTGCTCGTGTGCGTTCGCTTGCAGGGTTCCGGCATAGGTGCGTTCACCGGCTTGCCAGCGGAACCGGCCCTGCGCTTCGCCGGCATACACATCCTTGCCGGCGACGGCGGCCTGCAAGTGTGCTTCGCCTTGTGGCGAACGCAGGTCGAGCTGACGCAGATTCACGCCCGCGCCGGTCCATGCGCCGGCTGCGGAGGCCGTATCGATCTGGATCAACGTCTGCCCGTCGCGTTCGACGACTGCATCAACCAGTTGCAGCTGATCGAGTTCGATGTCGAGCGGCGGTTGCAGGCTGAAGGGTTGCGAAGGTTCCGGCTCCTTCTGCTGTGGCGGGCCGAGCGTCACCCGGACGCCGCGCACGTTGAAATCGCGCACGTGCAAGGTCTTCCACAGCAACTCATTGAGCTCCATGTCCAGTGCGAGGTGCTGTGCCGTGAAGGCAAGGCTGCCGGCCGGATCGGTATATTTCAGATCGGTGAACACCAGCGGGCCGGCGAGCGTGCCACCGACTTCGCGCGCTTGAAGTGCGCCGTCGAGCAGGCGGCCAGCGGTGCGGAATGCCCAGCGCGTTCCCGATTCAGTATTGATGATCCACGTTGCTGCGCCGATGACAGCGACGATGATCGTGAGCAGCGTCAGTGCCGCGGCGAGTCCTATGCGCCGTCGCAGAGATCGAGCGGTCATAGGTCGGGCCCGATGACGATATGGACGCGCACACCGTCGTCCTCGTCGTAAGTCTTCACCGGCACCGCAACGTCCAGCCGCACGAGGCCGACCGGCGAGCGCCAGCGCAGCCCGATACCTGCGCCGACGTTGGCCTCGAAGCGGCTGCTGTAGGCATCGCCGGCATCGACGAACACAGCGGCGCCCCATTTCGGCAGGAAGTAGTGCTCGTACTCCGCGCTTGCAACCGTCAGGTACTTGCCGCCGATGACGCCACCATTCGCGTTCCTCTCGCCCAGTTGCTGATAGTCGAAGCCGCGGATCGAGCGGTCGCCGCCGGCGAAGAAGCGCAGTTCAGGCGGCAAGGCGTCGAAATCACTGACGGTCATCGCCCCGAGCGAGCCGCGGAATATGAAGCGCGAGCGCTCGCCGGCCGGTCGGATCCATTTCGCGTCGGCCTGGATCTGCGCCAGGCTGGTATCCGACAGTACGCCTTCGCCAGCAAGCCGCAGCGCGTAGGCCACGGAGATGCCGCGGCTGGGGAACATCAGGTCGTCGGCGCGCTTGCGGGTCAGCATGCTTTCGGCATAGAGCATGCTGGTGTTGCGCTGCTCGTCGGCGATCGTGAAGTCGCCGTTCAGATACTGCAGCCCGATCGTGCGCGTGTAGCCGTGCCACTGGTCGAGGATCTCGGAAGCGGAGAGCCGCGCCATTCGCGAACGGCTGGTGTCGGTTTCTTCGTCACGATAGCCGGCGGCGAAGTTGTAGTTGCGGTTGCGCTGGCCCGGCCGCGGAATCCGGTAATACGTGCTCATCGCCTGCAGCCGCTGCGAATACTCGATCTCGCCGCCGATCTTGTGGCCGCGATCGTTCAGCCAGCGTCGCTCCAGCCCGAAGCGGACGCCAGGTCCCGAGTCGGTGCTGACGTACGCGCCCGCGGTGTACACCGTGCGCTTGGCTGGAATGAGCAGCATGTCGATGGGAACGACGCCGTTGGCGGCGTGCTCGAGGTCGGGCTGCACGGAAACGGCGGAGAAGTAGTCGGCGTCGACCAGCCGCTGCTGCAACTCCAGCAGCTGATCGGCGGTGTAGTAGTCACCCGGGCGCCACGGTACGTAGCGTTGCAGGAAATTCGCGGAGAACTGCGTATCCGGGAAATGCACCTCGCCATAGCGGTAACGCTCGCCGCCGTCCCAGGCAAGATCGATGGTGGCGGTGTTCGTCGCCGCCGTGACTTCCACCCTGTGGCGCAGCAGCTTCGCGCCGAGATAGCCGTTCGCCTGCAGCGCGGTCAGGATCGTGCTCTTGCTGCCTTCGTACACGCCGTGGTCGAGGCGCTCGCCGGTCTTCGGGTGGAATGCCTGCACTGCCTGGCGGATGGCGGGAAGCTCTGGTGCGCTACCGCTGACCTCGACGCGAACGTCGGTGACCACGACCGGCTCGCCCAGCGCAATGCGCAGGAAGACCTCGTAGTCGCCCGGCTGCTGGCCGTTCTTCAGTTCGGATTGGATGCGGGCGTTGTAGTACCCATAGGGCTGCAGCGCCTCCGCGGCCTGCGACTCGGCCTGGGAGAACAGCCGCTGTGCCTGGCTGGGCGAGACCGGCCGATCGCCGTAATGCGTCAGTTGCAGATTGCCGCGCACCGCGTTCTGCAGTTCTTCCTCGATGCCTTCGATGTGAACGACGACGCCCGCGGAGGCGATTCTCGTACAAAGAAGCAGCGCCGCAGCGAGCAAGCACAGCCATATCGGCGGCGATCCCATGCACCCAGAATGCACCCCGGAGCGCGGGGTTCCGTCGACAGGGTGTGATGGCCGGTGATGCCGAAGAATCGATGACTGGCGCTGGCGGCAATTCGCGTCGGTCGGCAGGCAGCGCCTGCTGCGCGCTGGGTTCATTTTATGGGAGGCATCCAGGCAACTTGCTGTTGCGAGCGGTGCCCGGCGCCCAGGATGTCCCGGTACAGCTCGGGCTTGCGGGCCTCGCGATAGCGATGCCCGCCGGACTCGGCCAGCTTGTGGTGTGTGCAGGTGGCAATCGCCATGTCATGGTCGAGCGCACGGCATTCGGCCAGCAGGTCGCCGAACGGGTCGATGATCATGGAGCAGCCGTTCTTGAGCTGGTCGTCGTCCATGCCGATGGCATTGGAGAAGACTGCGTAGATGCCGTTGTCATAGGCGCGCGCCGGCAGCCATTTCATCAGCCAGGCTCGGCCTTTGAGTCCATCGAACTCGACGCGCAGCGAGGTCGGGTCGGCCTGCCGGTTGCGCCACAGGGCCGGGTCCACGAAGCCCGCGCCCGGGCGCGTCGAGGGCGTACACATCGTCACGTGCGGCATGAAAACGATCTCGGCGCCGAGCAGCGCCGTTGCGCGCACATTCTCGATCACGTTGTTGTCGTAGCAGACGAGAATGCCGCACTTCCAGCCCTTCAGGTCGAACACGACGTACTGGTTGCCCGGCTTGATGTGTGGATTGATGAAGGGATGGAGCTTGCGGTATTTGGCCTTCAGGCCGTGTTCGTCGACGCACACATGCGCCTTGTACACTTCGCCGTCCGCGCCGCGCTCGAAAAACCCGGCCAGTACGGCGATCCGGTGACGGCGGGCAATCGCCACCAGCGCTGCTGTGCTTTGCCCGTCAGGGATGGCCTCTGCCAGATCCCACAGCTGTGCTTTCGACAGGCGGCGGGCGAAGCTGTAGCCGCTCACGCAGCATTCGTGAAAAGCGACCACATCCGCGCCGGCCTGCGCCGCCCGCGCCGACAGCGCCTCGATCGTGGCCAGGTTGAATGGCTTGTCGCCGTTGTGGCTTTCGAATTGCGCGGTCGCGATCTTCAGATCCTGCGGCATCTCAGCGCTCGAACTTGGTCGCAAGAATGATCGAGGAGGTCGTTCTTTCGACGCCGTCCAGCGCACCGATTGCATCGATGAGCGCGTCCATGGCCGAGACCGACGGCGTTGCAGCCATCGCGATCAGGTCGAATGCACCGCTGACCGCCTGCAGCGAACGCACGTCGGCGATCTTGCGCACTTCTGTTTCTACCCGCGTGGAGTATTTCGGCTTCACCGTGATGTGGATGTACGCGTGCACCGTGCCGTGCTCCTGCGGCTCCGACAGTCGCACGGAGTAACCGGTGATGATGCCGGCGCGTTCGAGGCGATCGATCCGGCTCTGAACCGTGGTGCGTGACAAGCCAAGGCTGCGTGCCAGCGCAGCGGTTGGAGTGCGCGCGTTGTCTCGCAGCAGCGCGATGAGCTGGCGATCGGTCGGATCTACGACGTGCTGCGAAGGATGCATGCTTCATGCGAGGTGGCGAAGGGGGCAGGGGAAACATTGCCGCGCCTGCGGCGCTTTGGCAATACCGTGCCACTGCTCGTCGTGCATGCAGTGCTGGAGATCTCGCTGATGAGTGCCTGGTCGATCGACGAGTTGCTCCAAAGCGGCGCCATCACCCGGCGGCGGGCATCGCCGAGTGACTGAAACCGGACTACAGGTCAAGCCATCTGGTGACCCAGCCGGCCGCGTACAGGCCGAGACCGAAAATCCCGTGTGTGAGGCAGCTCTGCAGGCGGGCGGCATTGGGGCGTGGAGTGCGGCTGGCGGCGATGCCCAGGCCCATGCCGGGCTGCATCAGAAAGAAGGGAGCCGCGACGCTGCCGAGTCCGACGATCAGCGCGGGGCCGATCGCCGGATGACGGACCCAGTCCAGGCCCCAGATGGCAAGCAATACTGCGGCGAACGCGACGCCGATCAGGTAGTGAGCCGTCCATCCGATCACGCGTTCGCCCGGCACGGGCGGCGAGGCGGCAATGGGATGATGGCGAAAGCGCCCGCGCGTCAGGTAAACGAGCCAGCGGCCCACCAGGCCATAGTTCAATGCTGGAATGCCGAACGCTCGCGTGCGCACGATCGCCCAGAGGTCGATCACCACCGTTGCGCCCACTCCGATCAGAAGCGCATACATCAGGAATTCGGGCCGGATCATGTCGTCTCCTTAAGGCTTGCCCTGGAGGCAGCGTGGCGGCACTGTGCCACTTCAAGTCGACTTGAGGTCAAGTGCATGGCGGATCTGGACATTGCAGCGGTGGCGCAGCGCTCGGGCGTGCCGGCCTCGACGCTGCGGTTCTACGAGGAAAAAGGGTTGATCGCCTCGGTCGGTCGACGCGGCCTGCGGCGAGTGTTCGATCCCGGCGTGGTGGAGCGGCTGGCGCTGATCGCGCTGGGCCGTGCCGCTGGTTTTTCGCTCGATGAGATCGCACTCATGTTCGCGCCGGACGGCCGGCCACGCATCGACCGGCAGCTGCTCGCAGCCAAGGCGCAGGAGCTGGATCGGACGATCCAACGACTGACCGCCATGCGTGACGGCCTGCGGCACGCGGCTGCCTGTCGTGCGCCGAGCCACATGGAGTGTCCGACCTTTCGTCGCATCTTACGGGCTGCTGCGTCCGGGGCCATGGGCGAGCGGACCAGGCGGGTGGCGCCACGGCCGCGGAAATGACCGAGACGGGATGTCTTCGGTCTCAGTTCCGTGGTTCTCATGAGGCGGCGATGCCGTCGCAGGCGGACGTGCGTTCACACCTCGCCTGGGTAGGTCGCGTTGACGGCGCCCGGGTGCCGCAGGAACATAGCTGCTCGAAGGCGCGTTATCTTTAGTCGACCACCACGGGGGGACCATCAAATGAAGAATACGTCCGGTTCGAAACTGACTTTACGTGCGGGCGTCGCCGCAGCGCTGGCGTTGGCAATGGGCATTGCAGCCGCCGACGACATCAAGGTGACGCTCAGCGGCGATCACGAAGTGCCCGCCGTCACGACGCAGGCCAAGGGGTCCGGCACGATCACCATCGGCGCGGACAACTCGGTCAGCGGCAGCGTGACCACGACCGGCATCGAAGGCATCGCAGCCCACATCCACGTCGCTCCGCCCGGCAAGAGCGGCCCGCCCATCATCACGCTCACCCAGGACGAGAAGGGTGTGTGGTCGGTGCCGGCCGGCTCCAAGCTGACCGACGAGCAGCTGGCCAGCTACAAGGCCGGCGAGCTGTACGTGAACGTTCACAGTGCGGCGCACAAGCCCGGCGAGATTCGCGGGCAGCTCGAGCCCGCCAAGTAAGTCCGATCGCAGCCGGCGGGACACGTGCAAGCGTGTCTTTGCCGCCGGTGAACAGACCCACGCCAGCGGCCGGTTCACGGCCGCTGGCGTCCACGGCTGGTGTGAGCGCGGAAAGGCGCGAGCACTGATTCAGATGCCGAGTGCCTGGCCGTGAGCTGACGCAGATCGTTGCTGTTCAGATCGGCTCGGTCGCTGCACGTTGAGGTCAGGCAGTCGCCGGCGAAACGGGATCCCGTGAGCCTGGATAAAAGCTGATTGAGCCCAGCTCAATCGACGACCGCATAGAATTCCCGCGGGTGTCGTCGAACGACTGGCAGGTAATGAAGCAGCAACGGGTCCTGTCGATAATTGTCACGCTGTCCTCGATCCGAAACCGGCAGAGATGCCGCTGATGCCCTCGCATCAATGGGATGAAGCACGCGCGGCGCAGATCATCGCCGCACACAAGAACATGGAAGGACCGACGCTGCCGATACTGCACGCTCTGCAGGGCGCGTTCGGGTTCGTCAGCGATCGCGCCATCGAGATGACTGCCGATGCGCTCAATCTGTCGCGCGCCGAAGTCCACGGCGTCGTCACTTTCTATCACGACTTCCGCCGTACCCATGCGGGCACTCACGTGCTGAAGTTGTGTCGCGCCGAGGCTTGTCAGGCGCAAGGCGCCGATGCCCTGGCGCAACGTGTGCAGCGTCGTCTGAAGATCGGCTGGGGCGAGACGACCGCGGACCAGCAGGTCAGCCTGGAACCCGTGTTCTGCTTGGGCCTGTGCGCATGCGCGCCGGCGGCGATGATCGACGGGCGTGTAGTGGGGCGGCTGGACGATACCGCAGTCGATCGCCTGCTGACGCAGCTCGAATCATGAGCACCACGATCTACATTCCGAAGGATTCCGGTGCGCTGGCGGTGGGTGCTGAAAGCACGGCTGCGGCGATCGCCGCCGAGGCACGAAGCCGCGGTTTGCCGGTGGAGATCGTGCGCACCGGATCTCGCGGCCTGTACTGGCTCGAGCCGATGGTGGAGGTGGCGACGGCCGAGGGCCGCATTGCTTACGGGCCCGTCGGTCCTGCACAGGTGCCCGGGCTGTTCGATGCTGGATTTCTCGAAGGCCGCTCCCATGCGTTGCGCATCGGTCGTCCCGAGGATCATCCGTTCCTGCGCTCCCAGACACGCCTCGCGTTCGCCCGCTGTGGCATCGTCGATCCTCTGTCCGTCACCGACTACCGGACGCACGGCGGTTATCGAGGTCTCGAGCGCGCGTTGGCGCTCGGTGCCGAAGGCACGCTCGAAGAAGTCGTACGTTCCGGGCTCAGGGGCCGCGGTGGTGCCGGTTTTCCGACCGGCATCAAGTGGCGCACGGTGCGCGAGGCCCGCGGCGACATCAAATACATCGTCTGCAATGCCGATGAAGGCGATTCCGGCACCTTTGCCGATCGCATGATCATGGAAGGCGATCCCTTCGTGCTGATCGAAGGGATGGTGATCGCGGCGATTGCCACCGGCGCCACGCACGGCTTCATCTATATCCGCTCGGAGTATCCGCACGCCATAGCGACGATGCAGGCGGCCATCGACCTGGCGAGAGCGGACGGCTTGCTGGGCAGCCGCATCGGTGGCAGCTCGCACGCTTTCGACATCGAGGTGCGGGTCGGCGCGGGTGCTTATGTGTGCGGCGAGGAGACGGCGCTGCTCGAAAGCCTCGAAGGCCGCCGTGGGCAGGTACGGGCGAAGCCGCCGCTGCCGGCGCACGCAGGCCTGTTCCGTCGCCCGACCGCGGTGAACAACGTCATTTCCCTTGCTTCTGTGCCGGCCATTCTGTCCGAAGGCGCGCAGGCTTACTCCCAGCTCGGTACCGGCAGGTCGCTCGGCACTCTGCCTATCCAGCTGGCAGGCAACGTCCGCTACGGCGGTCTTTATGAGACGGCGTTCGGACGCACGCTCGGCGAGCTCGTCATGGATGTTGGCGGCGGCACCGCCAGCGGCCGCCCGGTGCGGGCGGTGCAGGTTGGCGGGCCCTTGGGCGCGTACTTTCCTCAGTCGCTGTTCGACACTCCTTTTGAATACGAGGCCTTTGCCGCGAAAGGCGGACTCATTGGCCACGGCGGCATCGTGGTCTTCGACGACACCGTGGACCTGGCCCGCCAGGCACGCTTCGCCATGGAGTTCTGCGCTGTCGAATCGTGCGGCAAGTGCACGCCGTGTCGCATCGGCTCGGTGCGCGGCGCCGAGATCATCGACCGCATCAAGACGGGCGAGGCCGTGGGCGCCAACCTGGCGCTGCTGGAAGACCTGTGCGACACCATGAAGCTCGGATCCTTGTGCGCGCTCGGCGGATTCGTGCCGTATCCGGTGCTGAGCGCTCTGCACCATTTCCCGGAAGACTTTGGCGCCTCGCCCCGGCGCAGCGCCGCGGCGGCCGATTGAGAAACGAACCATGTCACTGATCAAGGAACCGGATTACGGCACGCCGCCGTCGAAAGCCAGTGACACTATCAATGTCACCATCGATGGCGTGCAGCTGCAGGTGCCGGCAGGAACCTCCGTCATGCGCGCCGCCATGGACGCGGGTGTGAAGGTTCCGAAGCTGTGCGCGACCGACAGCCTGGAAGCGTTCGGCTCCTGCCGGCTGTGCCTGGTGGAGATCGAAGGCAGGAACGGCACGCCGGCCTCATGCACCACCCCGGTTGCCGAAGGCATGGTGGTCTCGACCCAGACCGAGCGCCTGAAGAAGCTGCGTCGCGGCGTGATGGAGCTTTACATCTCCGATCATCCGCTGGACTGCCTGACCTGCGCGGCCAATGGCGATTGCGAGCTCCAGGACATGGCCGGCGCAGTGGGGCTGCGTGACGTGCGCTACGGCTACGCGGGCGAGAATCATCTCAGCGCTGCCAAGGACGAGTCCAACCCCTATTTCACCTTCGATCCGGCCAAGTGCATCGTCTGCTCGCGTTGCGTGCGGGCCTGCGAAGAGGTGCAGGGCACCTATGCGCTCACCATCGACGGGCGCGGCTTCGACTCGAAAGTGGCGGCCGGCATGGACCAGGCGTTTCTGGATTCCGAGTGCGTCTCCTGCGGCGCCTGCGTGCAGGCCTGCCCGACCGCGACCTTGACGGAGAAGTCGGTCATCGACATCGGCCAGCCCGAGCATTCGGTGGTCACGACCTGCGCCTACTGCGGCGTCGGTTGCAGCTTCAAGGCCGAGATGCGGGGCACCGAGGTGGTGCGCATGGTGCCGTACAAGGACGGCCACGCAAATCACGGTCATTCCTGCGTCAAGGGTCGTTTTGCCTGGGGCTACACCACGCATCGCGACCGCATCTTGAAGCCCATGATGCGCGAGGCGATCACGGATCCCTGGCGCGAGGTGAGCTGGGAGCAAGCCATCGAGCGTGTCGCGAGCGAGTTCCGGCGCATCCAGGAAACTTACGGTCGCAGCGCCATCGGCGGCATCACTTCCTCACGCTGCACCAATGAAGAGACTTACCTGGTGCAGAAGCTGGTGCGCGCCGTATTCGGCAACAACAACGTCGACACCTGCGCGCGCGTGTGCCATTCACCTACGGGCTATGGACTGAAGCAGGCTTTCGGTACCTCCGCCGGCACGCAGGATTTCGACTCCGTCGACCACACCGATGTCATCCTGGTCATCGGCGCCAACCCGACCGATGCACATCCGGTGTTCGCTTCGCACATGAAGAAGCGCCTGCGCGAAGCGGCCAAGCTGATCGTCATCGATCCGCGCCGCATCGACCTGGTGCGCTCGCCGCACGTGGAGGCGAGCTATCACCTGCCGCTGCGGCCGGGCAGCAACGTCGCCATAATCAATGCCCTGGCCCACGTGGTCGTGACCGAAGGGCTGATCGATGAGCGCTTCGTCCGCGAGCGCTGCGACTGGAGCGAATTCGAGCATTGGGCGGCCTTCGTTGCCGAAGCTCGCAACAGCCCTGAGGCTGCGGCCGAAGTAACGGGCGTTCCGGCGGAACAGATCCGTGCCGCTGCGCGCCTGTACGCAACGGGCGGCAACGCCGCGATCTACTACGGTCTGGGCGTGACCGAGCACAGCCAGGGCACGACCACGGTCATCGGCATGGCCAACCTGGCGATGGCGACCGGCAATCTCGGCCGGCCCGGCGTCGGCGTGAATCCGCTGCGCGGCCAGAACAACGTGCAGGGCTCGTGCGATATGGGTTCGTTCCCGCACGAGTTCTCCGGCTACCGTCACGTCGCCGACGACGCGACCCGTTCCATGTTCGAGGCGCTGTGGGGCGTGAAGCTCGATCCGGAGCCGGGACTGCGCATCAACAACATGTTCGACGCCGCGCTCGACGACAGTTTCCTGGGCATCTACATCCAGGGCGAGGACATGGTCCAGTCGGATCCGGATACGCAGCATGTGGTGCGGGCGCTCGCCGCCATGCAGTGCGTGGTGGTGCAGGACCTGTTCCTGAACGAGACGTCGAAGTTCGCGCATGTCTTCCTGCCCGGCTCCACCTTCCTGGAGAAGGACGGCACGTTCACCAATGCCGAGCGGCGCATCGGCCGGGTCCGCAAGGTCATGCCGCCGCGGGCGGGGCTGGCCGACTGGGAGATTACGCTGGCGATCGCCCGGGCCATGGGGCAGCCCTGGAACTACCAGCATCCCTCGGAAATCATGGACGAGATCGCGCGCGCCACGCCGACGTTTGCCGGTGTGTCCTATCAGAAACTGGAGGAGCTCGGGTCGGTGCAATGGCCGTGCAACGATCGCGCGCCACAGGGCACGCCGGTCATGCACCAGGACGGCTTCGTGATCGGCAAAGGACGGTTCACGATCACCGAGTACATCCCGACGGACGAGCGTTCCTCGCGACGCTATCCGCTGCTGCTCACCACCGGTCGCATCCTGAGCCAGTACAACGTCGGCGCGCAGACGCGGCGCACCGAGAACGTCATGTGGCACGGCGAGGATCTGCTCGAGATCCATCCGCACGATGCCGAGCAGCGCGGCATTCGCGACGGCGATTTCGTCAAGCTGGAAAGCCGGGCAGGCGCCACGTCGCTGCGCGCGACGATCACCGATCGGGTGGCGCCCGGCGTGGTCTACACCACGTTCCACCATCCGGCGACCCAGGCGAACGTAGTGACGACCGACTATTCCGACTGGGCGACGAATTGCCCGGAATACAAAGTCACTGCGGTGCAGGTCGCGCCCGCCAGCGGCCCCGCCGAATGGCAAGAGCGCTATCGCGAGCTGAGCGAACGCAACACGCGGATCGAATCCCACCCGGCGGCGGTGGCGAAGTGAGCGGCGGTCGTATCGCAGCGGAGCATCCATGACGCCCGAGAAGCTGGTCTACATGGCCAACCAGATCGCGAAGTTCTTCGCCCATCAAGGCGAGGAACGCGCGATCGACGGCATCGGCGATCACATCGTCAAGTTCTGGGATCCTCGCATGCGGGCCGCTCTGGTCCGGCACGTGCAGGCCGGCGCGGCGGGTCTCGATCCGTGGGTGACCAGCGCCGTCAACGAACGTACGGCGAAACGCGCGTTCTGAAAACGGCGCGTTCCGCTGCACACCTGAACCTGTCCTGGCCGGTCACCGGGCCAGATGCTTCGCCAGCATGCGCACCAGGTGATCGTTCTCTTCCGGCAGCCCGATGGTGGCGCGCAGGAACTGTCCGTAGCCGGCTTCGCGCCAGGCTTTCACGATGATCCCGTCACGCACCAGGTCCGTCGCCAGCTTGGCGCTGTCCACGCCGGAGTCGAAGAAGAGGAAATTGGTCTGCGACGGGGCGACCCGCAGCCCCAGATCGACCAGTGCCTTGCGCACGCGCTCGCGTTCCTCACGGATGCGTGCAACGCTGTCCTTCATCCAGGCTTCGTCCTCCAGCGCGGCAATGGCTGCAATCTGCGCGGCGGCATTGACGTTGAACGGCGGCTTGGCGGCGGCGACCACTCTCGCGATCTCCGCATCCGAACACACCGCATAGCCGACGCGCAGGCCGGCAAGGCCGTAGGCTTTCGAGAACGTGCGCAGGACTATGTGTGCAATGCCGAGACGGTGCAGCACTTCGATTCCATCCGGCGTGCTCGGATCTGCGAACTCGCGATAGGCCTCATCGAGAACGAAGAGCGTCGAGGGCGACGTTGCCCGCGCCAAGCGTTCCAGCGCGGCCAGGCCCAGCGCCGGTCCCACCGGATTCCAGGGCGATGGCAGGAAGAAGATCTGCGGCGCGAGCGACAGTGCGCGCTCCATCGCATCCACATCGAAACCCAGCTCTGCGGTCATCGGCACTTTGGTGACGCTTGCGCCGGCGGCCAGCGGCTCGATCTCGTGCAGGCCGAAGCTCGGCACGACGGTCGTCGCGGCGGCTCCCGGTACGAGGAAGGCACGCGAGATCGCAGCGATCAGTTCTTCTGAGCCGTTGCCCGCGACGATCTGTTCGGGTGCGACGCCGACCTTGGTGCCGATAGCGACACGCAAATCCCGGCACGCGGGATCGGCATAGCGCCACGGCTCGAATGCCGCGGAAGACAGGGCTCGCTGAACCGCTGGCGAGCAGCCGTAAGGATTCTCGTTGCTGCCGAGGCGCGCGATCTGCTCGCGGCCGCTGATGGAGCGGGCGATGGCGACATTCAGACCCGCGTTGTACGTGGGCAGGGCCGCTACGTGCGGATTGAAAGTCAGGGCGGAACCAGGCCGCCGCGAAGGGTTAGTGGCCATCCGTCAACTCCCACGATCTGCGTCGAATCTGCACGGTTGTCTCCTGTCGAGTGCTTCAGAGGTCCAGAACGATCGGGCCCTTGGGCTGGCAGCTGCAGATGAGCACGCTGCCGTCCTCGGGGACATCGAGCGGTTCCTGGAAATACGTGACTTCGCCCTCGATCAGGGCGGTCCTGCAGCTGCCGCAGATGCCGGCGCGGCAGCTGAAATCCGGAGTGAGTCCCTGTCGTTCGGCGAAGTCCAGCAGCGAAAGCGAATCGTCCCAGGCGGCGCTGCGCCCCGATTTGCGAAACTCCACTATCGGCGACTGCGCGCTCGCGGCTGGAATCGGTTTGGATGCAGCGGCGAGCGCTGCGGTTGCGGGCGCGCCGACTGTTTTAGCTCCGCGGTCGGCTTCGAGCACGGTGGCAGGGTTGTTGGCGCCGCCTGCGGTCGGCCATGACAGACTCATTCGGCGACCGCCAGCCTCGGTTTGTCGATCGCAGCCGGCTGCTGCTCGGCAGCGATCATCTGCGCCAGGCGCTGGCGGAACCGCAACGGCCCCAGGTCGATCTTCAGGTCGATGTTGGGCGAGCGCTTGTCGGCCATGCCGCGGTGTACCGCCGTCATGATGACGCGATCCTCTTCGAAGGCATCGCGCACCGAGGTTGCGAACTTCGCCGAGACTTCGGCATCGTCGGGCGAGAAGTTGCGCATCTGGAACCAGTAGTAGCGCGTGCGGTTCTCGCTCTCCGGCGTCATGAAGTTGTAGCTGTCCATGAGGAAGACGTCCGGGTGCAGCGGGCGGTCGTCGCTGCCGGTGCCGGCCGGAACGAAAATCGCCTTGATGATCGCGTGCGAGGGGAAGCGCACTTCGTAGTGCTGCTTGCGGTCGCAGTTGCCGCGGAACTTCAGGAACGGCGCATAGAACGGCGCCGGCTCGGAATCGAGCATCCAGCGCGAGACGGTGACGCCGTCCTCGCTCAACACCGTGCTCAAAGTCGTCGCCTCGCAGGCCGCGTTGCCAAAAGAGCTTTGATGCACCCAGGCCACGTGCGAGGGATCGAGCAGGTTGTCGGTCACGTACAGATAGTTGCAGTCGACCGTCATCGAGTCGCCGCGGTTGAGCCCCCAGGCCGGATCGCCCCAGTGCTCGACCTGCAGGATGCGCTCGGGATCGGCCTTCTGTACTTCGCCCATCCAGACCCAGATCAGGCCGTAGCGCTCCTGCACGGGATAGGAGCGCACCCGCGCCAAGGTCGGGATGCGATCGACGCAGGCCGCGCGTATGCAGGAGCCGGCGCGGTCGAAGGTCAGTCCGTGATAGCCGCATTCGATCGCGTCGCCTTTGATACGGCCCATCGACAGCGGCAGCTTGCGATGCGGGCAGGCATCCTCGAGGGCCGCCGGCCGGCCGTCGCTGGTGCGGTAGAGCACGATGCGCTCATCCAGCATCGTGACGGCTTTCGGTTCGAGCTTGAGCTCATGATCCCAGGCGGCAACGTACCAAGCGTTCTTGAGATACATGCAGACCTCCACAAGTGCGAGGTCCATTGTGGGCGGCGCCGCTGCCGGGACAAACAGGCTTTGCGTGAGGTTATTTTTAGAAAAACTGAGCTTTCGCGACGGACCTTAACTATCGCATCCGGCGTTGCCGGGCGGGAGATTGCGGTGCTCGCCGACCTCATTGTCCGGCGCGCGCGCGGGCGATCGATGGTCGTATCGATCGCCACGCGCTGCATTCCGGAGATGGGGAGGCGTGCCATGAACTGCACTCGAGGCCGGCGGCGCCGTCAGCCCAGGATGCCGGGCAGGTCGAGGTTGTTCTTGCGCGCGCATTCCTTCGCTTCCTCGTAGCCGGCATCGGCGTGGCGCATGACGCCCGTCGCCGGGTCATTCCACAGCACACGGCCCACACGCTTCGCTGCTTCAGGCGTGCCGTCGCACACGATCACCACGCCGGCATGTTGCGAGAAGCCCATGCCTACGCCGCCGCCGTGGTGCAGCGACACCCAGGTGGCGCCGGACGCGGTGTTGAGCAGCGCGTTGAGCAGCGGCCAGTCGGAAACCGCATCCGAGCCGTCCTTCATGGCTTCGGTTTCGCGATTGGGCGAGGCGACCGAACCGGAATCGAGGTGATCGCGGCCGATGACGATGGGGGCGGACAATTCGCCGTTGGCCACCATTTCGTTGAAAGCCAGTCCGAGGCGATGGCGTTCGCCCAGGCCAACCCAGCAGATACGGGCCGGCAGACCCTGGAACTTGATGCGCTCCTGGGCCATGTCGAGCCAGTTGTGCAGGTGCTTGTCGTGCGGCAGCAGTTCCTTCACCTTCGCATCGGTCTTGCGGATGTCCTCCGGATCGCCCGACAGCGCAGCCCAGCGGAACGGTCCGATGCCGCGGCAGAACAGCGGCCGGATGTAGGCCGGCACGAAACCAGGGAAGGCGAACGCATCGCGCACGCCCATTTCCAGCGCCATCTGCCGAATGTTGTTGCCGTAGTCGAAGGTGGGCACGCCCAGCTTCTTGAACTCGATCATGGCCTGCACGTGCACGGCCATGGACTTCTTGGCCGCGGCGGCGACCGACGCAGGGTCGCTGGCGCGCGCGGATTCCCACTGGTCGAGCGTCCAGCCCTGCGGCAGGTAGCCGTTGACCGGATCGTGCGCCGAGGTTTGATCGGTGACGGCATCGGGACGGATGCCACGTCGCACCAGTTCCGGCAGCACGTCTGCGGCGTTGCCGAGCAATGCAACCGAGATGGCTTTTTTCTC
Organism: Povalibacter sp.; assembly: GCA_035556415.1. Lineage (GTDB taxonomy): Bacteria > Pseudomonadota > Gammaproteobacteria > Steroidobacterales > Steroidobacteraceae > Steroidobacter. The sequence goes on along the minus strand of DATMEZ010000216.1, from coordinate 13,346 downwards.
TTTGCCCGCACGCTCGATGATGGCGAGCGCGTCGTCCAGATCGCGCGCCTGCACGTCCACGTAGCCGGTGCGCAGACGGAACTCGATGCTGCTCGGGCGGCACTCGATCGCCAGGCAGGAAGCGCCGGCCATGGTTGCAGCCAGCGGCTGCGCGCCGCCCATGCCACCCAGGCCCGCGGTCAGAATCCAGCGACCGGCCAGGTTGCCGTCGTAGTGCTGGCGTCCCATCTCGACGAAGGTCTCGTAGGTGCCCTGCACGATGCCCTGCGAGCCGATATAGATCCAGGAGCCGGCCGTCATCTGGCCGTACATCATCAGGCCCTTGCGATCGAGCTCGTTGAAATGCTCCCAATTGGCCCAGTGCGGCACCAGGTTGGAATTGGCGATGAGCACGCGCGGCGCATCTGCATGGGTGCGGAACACGCCGACCGGCTTGCCGGACTGCACCAGCAGCGTCTGATCGGCTTCGAGCTGCTTCAGGGCCTCGACGATGCGATCGAAGCTGTCCCAATCGCGGGCCGCGCGGCCGATGCCGCCGTAGACCACCAGTTCCTGTGGCCGTTCGGCGACCTCGGGATCGAGGTTGTTCATGAGCATGCGCAGCGGAGCTTCGGTCAGCCAGCTCTTTGCGGAGAGGGTCTTGCCGTGCGGCGCGCGGATGACGCGGGTAGTGTCGGTGCGGTTCATTTGGGTCTCTGAAGTGGGAGACGGGTTCGATGCCTGGCCGATGCGGCAGCGGCGGAACCCGCCTCGTTGATTAGGCGGATACGTTGGCAACCTGCGGCAACGCGACGCTGCTGGCGGCGGCGGCAACGGCACCGCTGCGCACCAGGCCGATCGCCTTGTCGATGTCGGGATGGAAATACCGGTCCTCGTCGAAATGCGGCACGCTCTCACGGAGCAAGGCGCGCGTTGCTTCCAGTGCGACGCTCGAAGTGAGCGGTGCATGGAAATCGCAGGCCTGTGCCGCAGCCAGCAACTCGATGGCGATCACCGCGGTGGCGTTCTCCACCATCGGCAGCAGTCGGCGCGCGCCGTGCGCGGCCATCGACACATGGTCTTCCTGGTTGGCCGAGGTCGGAATCGAATCGACGCTGGCCGGATAGGCGCGCTGCTTGTTCTCCGATACCAGTGCGGCGGCGGTTACCTGCGGCAGCATGAAACCGGAATTCAGCCCGGGGCTCGGCGCCAGGAACGCCGGCAGGCCGGAGAGGGCGGGATCGACCAGCATGGCGATGCGCCGCTCGGCGATCGAACCGATCTCGCACACCGCCACTGCGATCATGTCCGCGGCGAAGGCAACGGGTTCGGCATGGAAGTTGCCGCCGGACAGCGCTTCGCCTGCATCGGAAAAGATCAGCGGATTGTCGGAAACGCCGTTCGCTTCGGTGTGCAGGAATGAGCCGGCATGCCGCAGCATGTCCAGGCACGCGCCCATCACTTGTGGCTGGCATCGCAGGCAATAAGGATCCTGCACGCGATCGTCATTGACGAGGTGTGAAGCGCGCAGCGCACTGCCTGCCATCAACTGGCGCAGCGCTTCCGCTGTTTCGATCTGGCCGCGATGCTTGCGGAGCTTATGAATGCGGGGATCGAACGGCGTGTCGGTGCCGCGCGCGCCTTCCGTTGCCAATGCACCGGTCACCAGCGCAGCCTGGTACAGCGTCTCGGCTTCGAACAATCCAGCGAGGGCTGCGGCCGTGGAGAATTGCGTGCCGTTGAGCAGGGCGAGACCTTCCTTCGGACCGAGCACGATCGGTTCCAGGCCCGCTTGCGCCAATGCTTCGCGTGCCGGCAGTCGCCCGGCCTTGGTGAAGGCTTCACCCACGCCGATCATGATGGCCGTCATGTGCGCCAGCGGCGCCAGGTCGCCGGATGCGCCGACCGAACCCTGCGAGGGCACGACCGGCACTACGTCGCGCGCCAGCATGGCTTCCAGCAGATCGAGCGTGCCCGGCTGAACGCCCGAGGCGCCCTGGCCGAGGCTGGCCAGCTTCAGCGCCATCATCAGGCGCACCACGCTGACCGGCATGGGTTCGCCGACGCCGGCCGCGTGGGACAGCACGATGTTGCGCTGGAGCTTGGCGAGATCGGCGGTGTTGATGCGGACGCTGGCGAGCTTGCCGAAGCCGGTGTTGATGCCGTAGACCGGGTCGCCCTTGGCGACGATGCGTGCTACCGCCTGCGCGCCGCGCTCCACTGCCGCTCGACAAGCGGGATCGAGCTTCGGAACTGCGCCACGATAGATCGTGCGCCACTGTTCGAGTGTGGCGCCGCCAGGCTGCAAAGTGATTGCGGTCATCGACCTCTCCAGATGCGGGTATTGAGCGGGTTGAATCCCATGCGATAGACGAGCTCGGCCGGCCGTTCGATGTCCCAGAGGGCGAGATCCGCCCACTTGCCGGGCTCCAGCGTGCCGACCTGATCGCCCAGGCCGAGCGCGCGGGCGGCTTCGCGGGTGACGCCAGCCAGACATTCGTCCACGGTCATGTGGAACAGCGTCGCGGCCATGTTCATCGCCAGCAGCAGCGAAGTGAGCGGTGACGTGCCGGGATTCGAATCGGTCGCCACGGCCATCGGTACAGCGTGCCGGCGCAGCAACGCGATGGGCGGCCGCTGCGTTTCGCGAAGAAAATAGAAAGCGCCGGGCAGCACGACGGCGACCGTGCCGGCTTGCGCCATGGCGACAACGCCGGCTTCGTCGGTGTGCTCCAGGTGATCCGCCGACAACGCAGCGTAGCGGGCGGCGAGGGCGGCGCCGCCGAGATTGGAGAGCTGGTCGGCATGCAGCTTGACGCGAAGCCCGAGAGCTGCGGCTGCAGTGAAGACCTGCGTGATCTGCTCGGGCGAGAACGCGATCGTCTCGCAGAAACCATCGACGGCATCGACGAGACCTTCGGCTGCAAGCACCGGCAACATCTCGCGCGCCACTTTCTCCACATGGGCGTTCTTGTCGCCCTGGGCTTCCGGCGGCAGCGCGTGAGCGCCGAGAAAAGTCGTGCGTATGGTCACCGGTCGTTCGGTTTCCAATCGGCGCGCCACGCGTAACGACTTGCGCTCGTTGTCCAGATCGAGGCCGTAGCCCGATTTGATTTCGACGGTGGTCACGCCTTCGGCGATCAGCGCATCCAGTCGTGCCAGCGATTGCCGCGTCAGCTCGTCTTCGGAAGCACCGCGCAGTGCTTTCAGTGAAGAGACGATGCCGCCGCCGGCGCGCGCGATTTCCTGATAGCTCGCGCCGTTCAGTCGCTGCTCGAATTCATTGGCACGGTTGCCGGCATGAACCAGATGCGTGTGGCAGTCGATCAGGCCGGGCGTGATCCAGCGGCCTTCGCAGTCGATGGTTTCGGCTTCCGCGCGCCATGCGCTCGGCAGGTCATCCTCGGCGCCGGCATAGGCGATGCGGCCGTCGCGGACTGCGACGGCGCCGCGCTCCACGACCCCCAGTCCCGGGCGGCCGGCGGCCAGCGTGACCAGGCGCGCATTGCGCCAGATCCGCTGGCGCGGCAGCTGGTCTTGGGAGGGCTGTGGTCTCATGGATTTTCCGTTCGCTTCGGCGCGTTCAGGTGTGCTTTAATGTATAGACATATTAATATCGAATGCAACTTTAGTACATTGCATCGTGGCTGAAGTATGGAGCGCAGATCCGCCGTAACGACCCTTCCGACCATGCGGGCCATCCAGGCTTTCGAAGCGGTGGCCCGTTGCGGCGGCGTGGCCGCCGCCGCCGAGGAGCTGGGCGTTTCTCCCGGGGCGGTGAGCCAGCAGTTGCGCAAGATCGAAGAGGCGCTGAACGTGCGCCTGTTCGAGCGCAATGGCCGCTCCCTGGCGCTGACTTCCTGGGGCCGGGTCTATTACGAGAACGTGCGCATCGGTTTCGACCAGCTGCGCTGGGCGCAGCACACTCTGCAACTGGCCCGCTCCAAGCAGGGCATCGCGCTCAGCGCCTTGCCGTCGCTGGCGCTGTGGCTGCAGCCGTTGTTGCGGGAATGGCGAACGGCGCATCCGGGCCTGTCGGTGCGGCTCATCGGCACGCATGAAGAGCTGGCGCTGCAGGACGAGCGCATCGATTTCCGGATGTCCTACGGCGCCGACGTGCGCAAGTACGATCGTTCGGCGGAGCTGTTCGTGGACACCGTGGTGCCGTGCTGCTCGCCGGAGTTTCTGCGCTCGCATCCGGTCAGCACCGAGGCCGACGTGCTGCGCGCGCCGCTCATCGACATCGCCTGGGAGCTGCGGCATCGCCCGCCGCCGACCTGGGCCGATTGGGCGCGCTCCGTCGGGCTGTCGCCGCCCAAGACTGCCAGTGACCTGGCGTTCTCGCTGTCGGCCTCGGCCATCGACGCGGCGGTGGATGGTGGCGGCTTCGTGCTCGGTCAGGTTTCCATGATCGTCGAGCTGGTGCGGGCCGGTCGCCTGGTCATCCCGATCGACCGCCGGCTGAGCATGCCCGAGCCGTATTTCCTCGCCTGGGATCGCGACGCGCTCGATCGGCCGTTCGGTGCCGACTTCCGCGCCTTCATCATTGCTGCTGCGCGGCGTCAGGCGGACGTGTCTATGGGGAAGCAGCCGATCGTGGCGAGCCCGTCGGGCAGCCCGGCCTGAGCATGAGCCCGGACATTTCCGGATCGGAGTCGATGAATGCAGGCATCAGCGACGCCGTTTCGCGCTCGGCGGCTCCGGCGGCGCGAAGCTGGCCACCAGCTCGTGCAGGTTGCCCGGATAGGTGAGGCGCACGAAGGTAACCGGCTGGTCGGCGCTCCAGGTCCGGCGCTCGATGGTCAGGCAGGGTTTGCCGGCGCGCAGCTGCAAAGCGTCGGCCGCGTCCGTTTCCACCGCGGTGGCGCGGATCTTGTGCTCGGCGATGGTCCAGGGCACGCGGCCCAGCAGCCAGGCGCCCGGCGCCACTTCGCCGAACGTCTCCTGCGCGGCCTCGGGGACGGCCAGCAGGTTGATGAGCCGCTCCTCGAAGCAGAACGGCTGGCGGCCGGCGAAATGACAGCAGGTCAGCTCCAGCAGCGGAATCGATGCGCGCGTGTCGAGCAACTCGCGATCCGAAGTACGGCTGTTGCGCTTGTGGCGCCCGATGACCTCGAAGCGGTAGGGCAGGCCGAGCGCCGCCACCTCGGTCTTGATGTCCGGAATTTCCAGCACCGCGGATTGCGAATGCGGCCGGCTGACGAAGCTGCCGGCCTTGCGGCGGCGCTCGATCATTTTTGCGCCCGCCAGCTGCGTCAGCACCTTGCTCACGGTCATGCGCGAACAGCCGTAGTGCCGCATCAGCTCGTGCTCGAACGGAATGCGATGGCCTGGCGGCCACTCGCCCGACAGGATGCGGTCCTGGATGTCGGTCAGTATGCGTTGATGCAGCGAGATGGCGACCTTGCTGTCTTCGGGGGACTTGCGCGCTGTCCTTCGCGGCGTCTTTGACTTCATTGGGTTTCTTCTGCTGGCATGAAGCGGCAATTATCTCAGTCCGGCCAGCGGCTGTGGAAAATTTTCAACAGTGCCGTGCTTGCCATTGCCGTATCAATCGCATAGCTGCTGCATCGTCCTGAAGAAACGCTGGCCGATCTCGTCGTGCCGGCGGTGCCGGCCGGCGCTGACGACCTTCTCGCCCGCCACCCAGACGCAATCGACCACGGCGTTGCCGCCGCTGAAGATCCAGGCGTCCAGCAACGCATCCTCGCGCTTGCAGGCGAGCGCCGGATGCTGTCGATCCAGGCTGACGAAATCGGCCGGGCAATCGGCCGCGATGCCGGTGAAACCGGCGCCAAGCGCCATCGCGCCGCCCGGCAGTGCCCGTTCCAGCAGGACCCGGCCAGTCGAGCGCTCCGGGGTGCCGAGCACGTTGCGGGCCCGATGCAGCAGGCGCTGCGAATACTCCAGCAGGCGCAGCTCGTCGGCGACGCCCACCTGGACGTTGGAATCGGTGCCGATCCCGAAGCGGCCGCCGCAGCGGATGAAATCGAGCGCATCGAAGGTGCCATCGCCGAGATTGGCCTCGGTGATCGGGCACAGCCCGGCGATCGCCCCGGTGGCGGCCAGCCGCGCCGTCTCGGTCCCCTCCATATGTGTGGCGTGAACCAGACACCAGCGGGCGTCCAGTGCGGCGTGCTCCAGCAACCATTGCACCGGGCGCTGTCCCGACCAGGCCAGGCAGTCCTCCACCTCTTTCATCTGTTCGGCGACGTGGATGTGGATCGGGCCCGTGCCAGCCAGCGCCGTGACCTCGGCCAGCTCCTGCGGCGTGACCGCACGCAGGCTGTGCGGCGCAACGCCGACGACGGCCGTCGCGAGAGGCTGGACCAGGGCGTGACACCGTTCCAGCAGGCGGCCATAACTGTCGACCGTGCTGATGAAGCGTCTGTGGCTGGGGCTGGGTGCCGCGCCGCCAAACGTCGAGTGCGCATAGAACACCGGCAGCAGCGTCAGGCCGATGCCGGTGAGCTGGGCTGCGGCGGCGATGCGGCCGGCCATTTCGCCCGGGTCCGCATAGGGTCGTCCATCGCGATGATGGTGCAGGTAATGGAACTCGCCGACGCGGCCGAAGCCGGCTTCCAGCATCTCCATGTAGACCTGGCCGGCAATGGCTTCGACCTGCTCCGGCGTCATCGACAGCGCGAAGCGGTACATCACCTCGCGCCAGCTCCAGAAATCGTCCTCGGAGGAGCCTCGCAACTCGGCAAGCCCGGCCATGCCGCGCTGGAATGCATGGCTGTGCAGGTTCGCCATCGCCGGCACCAGCACTGCGTGCAGGTCGTCGCCGGCCTGCGGTGCAACTTCGGTCTGGATCGCGGCGATGCGTCCGGTGCGAACTTGCAGGCGCACGTTGCGGCGCCAGCCCTGCGGTGTCAGCGCCTGTGCGGCATGAATGGTGGTCATCGCAATGCGCGTTTCACGGACAGTGGTCGAGCGCGGATCGGTATCGAAGACGCTTGCATTCAATCTCGATATGTATATACATTAAACCACAACCGGCAGGCAGGCGAACCCAAAGTTGTGAAACCTCAGTCGCCCCACGATGAAGAACTGCAGCGCGCGCGCAACTGGTGCGGCGCAAGCCACGTCGCGCCGGCCGATGCGCGGCGGCTTTTAGCAGGTCTAAAGCAGATTGCAGGAAAGCTGATTGAACTCATTCTTGGCGGCAAATGCCTATCCAAGGGTGCCGGGGCGTTAGCGGCCGGTGCTTCGATGCGTCTGCGCAACATGCCATCATTCATGCCTAGGTCGTCATCACGAGCGCAAACATGATTTCCAGCATTCCCTCGATCGCGGCAGGACGAAAGCCACGCTCTGGCAGCGCCAGCAAGATCGCGGGGCGCGCAGGCGTGGTGGCCTGCTTGGCGTTCGCGCTGGCTTCCTGCGGCACGGGTGAACCCGAAGGCAGCGCCTCGCCGGCGCGCGTGCGGTTGATGACCGGCAAGCAGTACACGCTGACGCTCTCGCACATCTTCGGCGCCGACATCGCCGAAAGCGTGACTCCGCCGTTGCCGCCGTTGCCGCGGGTGGATGGACTGCTCGCCGCTGGCGCCGCCTCGATCGGCCTGACTTCGGATCAGTTGCAGCAGGTGCAACAGGCGGCGACCACGATTGCGGCCAAGGTGATCGACGACGATCACCGCGACTTCCTGATTCCGTGCAAACCGGCCTCGCCCGACGCGGCGGATGACGCCTGCGCGAAGCAGTTCCTGAGCAGGATCGCGCGGCTGTGGTATCGCCGTCCGGCGGACGATGCGAAGCTGGCGCGCCTGGTGAAAATGGCGAACGAGTCGGCCGAGCGCCTGCACGGGTTCTACCCGGGCCTGGCGAGCGTGCTCGAGGGCATGCTGGTCAGCCCCGAGGCGCTGTACATCATCGACGTGACCGAGCCGGACCCGGACGCCAAGGAGCAATCGCGCCTGGACGCCTATTCGCTGGCTTCGCGGCTGAGCTTCTTCCTCTGGAATGCTGCGCCCGACGACGAGCTGCTGCGGGCTGCTGAAGACGGCGAGCTGCACACCAGCAAAGGAATGAAGCGTGCGGTGGATCGCATGCTCGCCAGCGCGCGGCTCGAGGACGGTGTGCGCGCCTTCTTCGACGACATGATGGGTTTCAACAAATTCGACAGCCTGGCCAAGGATCCGCTGGCCTACCCCGCAGTGACGGGCGCGACGCTGGCGGACGCGCGCGAGCAGACGCTGCGGACCATCGTCGATCACCTGGTGAACAAGCACGAGGACTACCGCGACCTGTTCACCACCCGCAATACGTTCATGTCGATGAACCTGGCGGTGATCTATGGCGTGCCCACCGTCAACGGCTGGGTGCCCTATGAATTCCCCGAGGACAGCCCGCGCTCCGGATTGCTGACGCAGGTTGCTTTCCTGGCCGAGCATGCGCATCCGGTGCGCAGCTCTGCGACGCTGCGCGGCAAGGCGCTGCGTGAGTTGTTCCTGTGCCAGACGGTACCGCCGCCGCCGCCGAACGTGGATTTCTCGTTGCTCGAGGATGCGGATGGCAGCCTGCGGACTGCGCGCGAGCGCCTGAAGGTGCATGCTTCCAATCCGTCCTGTGCCGGCTGCCATCGAATCACTGATCCGGTGGGCCTGGCGTTGGAGAATTTCGACGGCGCCGGTCACTATCGCGAGACCGAGCGCGGCGCGCCGCTGGATACGAGCGGTAATCTCGACGGCGTTCCGTTCACCGACATGGAAGGGCTGGGCAAGGCGCTGCGCGATCATCCGGGACTGCCCAAGTGCCTGGCGCATCGCGTGTACAGTTATGGCACCGGCGGTCCGCTGTCACCGGCGAAGGATCGTGAGATCCTCGAGCACTTCACTCGCCGCTTCGAGGAGGCAGGGTACAAGCTGCCTGAGCTGCTGCGGGACATCGCGCTGAGCCGCGCGTTCTCGCAGATCAGGCCGGCTGCTGCCAAGCCTGCCGCGAAGCCGGCCCCGACCGTCGTGAACCGCAAGGACGCAGTGCCAGCGCCGGTCGCGAGCCCGGGCTGAAATTGAACCCCAAAGGCAAAAACACCCGAACCAGCGGGAGGCACTGATGAGCAACATGACCAAATTGAGCCGACGACGTGTGTTGAGGGGCATGTTGAACGGCGGCGCGGTGACCGTGGCGCTGCCGCTGCTGAATTGCTTCCTGAACGACAACGGCACGGCGCTGGCCTCCGGCGCGCCGCTGCCGCTGCGCTTCGGCACCTGGCAGTGGGGGCTGGGCATGAGCAAGGCGGTGTTCGTGCCCGAGAAGACCGGGCCGAACTTCGACCTGCCGCCGGAAATCGCGGCGTTGGCGCCGGTACAGAAGCACATCAACCTGTTCACGAACTATCACGTGTTCAAGGATGCGGCGCCGAACCTGTGTCATCACACTGGCTGGGTGATCCTGCGCAGCGGCATCGCGCCGCTGACCGCGGCCAACCGCCCCGGCGAAACCATCGACGTGACGATCTCGCGCAAGATCGGCAACGCGACGCGCTTCCGCATGCTGAGCGCCACCTCTACCGGCGACGTGCGCGACAGCTTCAGCTACGAGAACGGCAATTCGGTGACGACGCCGGAGTGGTCGCCGATCCGCTTCTACCAGCGCTTGTACGGACCGGACTTCCAGGATCCGAACGCCGCTGAGTTCACGCCCGATCCGAAGGTGATGGTGCGCAAGAGCGTGCTGTCCGGCGTCTCCGAGGAAGCCAAGTCGCTGACCAAGCTGGTGGGCGCCGAGGACCGGGAGCGGCTCGATCAGTATTTCAGCGGCCTGCGCGACCTGGAGCGCCGCTTCGATCTGCAGTTGCGCAAGCCCGATCCGATCGCGGCCTGCAAGGTGATGAAGCAGCCCCAGGACGTGCCGCAGGGCCTGGACGCGGACCTGGTGTCCAAGCGCCACCGGCAGATGACCGAGCTGATGCTCATGGCGGTCGCCTGCGACCAGACGCGCGTGTTCAATATGTTCTACGCAGCAGCGTTTTCGGGTACTACGCGGGCCGGCTACGACAAGCCGCATCACACGGCCACGCACGAGGAGGCCGTCGACGACAAGGCCAAGTGCCAGCCGCATGTGTCCTGGTACACCCAGCGCGCCATGGAGGAATGGGCGTACTACGTGCAATCGCTGGCGAATTTCAAGGAAGGCGACGGTACCATGCTCGACAACGTGTTCATCTACGCGACCACCGATCAGTCGTTCGCGAAGACGCACTCCATCGAGGGCATCCCGCTGTTCAGCGCCGGCCGCGCCCAGGGCCGGGTCAAGACGGGACTGCACCTGAGCGGCGGCGGTACGCCGGGCACGCGCCTGGGCTACACCGCCATGAAGCTGATGGGGGTGGACCTCGACTCGTGGGGTGAGCAGAGCAACAACACGTCCAAGGAAATCGGCGAGATCCTGGTGTAGAGGGCGCTGCAGCAATGTGTGCCGGCGTCGGTTCGGATTCGGCCTTGCGCGGTCAGGGCAGTCATTCAGCAGGGGACAACGTGCGCTCGAATCGTTTGCAGAAGCAGGATGGCGTCGCCGCTTGGCGCTTGACCGCGATCGCGGCCGTCACGGTGCTGACCTTCGCCGCTGCCGAAGCCATGGCGGATTCGACGGTGGCGGGCAAGCCGGTCGAGGCTTTCGTAGAAGTCCCCATGCCGCCGGGCTTTCGCGTCGAGGCCACCGAGCTCGACGGTCCGGTGTTCGCCGATGCCCAGGGCCATACGCTGTACATCTGGCCGCTGAAGCCCATGCGCAACGGCCAAAGCGGCGAAGCGAAGGGCATCCCGGCGTGCTATGGCGAGGTGCGCACCGAAACGGCCGGCATGATGAGCCCGTATCCGCCCGGACTGGAGCTGCCGGAGCTGGCGACGCGCCCGAGCTGTACCGATCTGTGGCCGCCGGTGCTGGCCGCCGCGGACGCCAAGCCGGTGGGCAAATGGAGCATCGTCGATCGCAAGGACGGCAAGAAGCAGTGGGCCTACGACGAGCAGGCGCTGTACACCTCCAGCAAGGACAGCAAGCCCGGCGACGTCATGGGCGGTACGACGCGCCAGTTCGGCCAGGATTCGCCGGCGTTTCGCATCCCGGCCAAGCCGCCTTCGAAGGTTCCGCCCGGATTCGCGGTCAAGACCACCAGCGTCGGCCGTCTGCTGACGACCGACAAGAACTACTCGGTGTACGCCTACGACAAGGACACGCCGCAGAAATCGATGTGCGATGAGGCCTGCACGCAGAGCTGGAGACCGTTGCTCGCGCCGCAGCTGGCGCAGGCCCAGGGCGAGTGGTCGGTCATCGAGCGCTCCCCGGGCGTGATGCAGTGGGTCTTCAGGAACCAGCCTCTGTACACGCATGTGCTCGACTCCAAGCAGTGGAGCTTCGAAGGCAGCGACACGCCAGGCTGGAGCAATGTCTTCGTGCAGCGCGCGCCAGAGCCGCCGGCGGGTTTCACGGCGCAGGACACTCTGCAAGGACAGACGCTCGCCGATGCTCGCGGCATGACGATCTACCGCTATGTCTGCGGCGACGACTCGCTCGATCAGCTCAGCTGCGATCATCCGGACGACACGCAGGTCTATCGCCTGGCGATGTGCGGCGGCGGCGATGCAGCGCGGTGCCTGAAGCACTGGCCTTACCTGCTGGCCGAGCCGGGCGCGAAGGCGAGCAGCCGCACGTGGAGCATCATGCAGATCGATCCCAAGACCGGTCATCGCGCCGCCTCGGGCGCCAGCGATGCTCTGAGCGTGTGGGCCTATCTCGACCGGCCCGTGTACACGTATGCTGGAGATCAGGAGCCGGGCGACGTCAACGGTTCGGCCACCGGCGAGTGGCGCGGCCAGCGCAACGGGCTCAAGGCATTCTGGTTGCGGGACGACCACTTCGGCGGCCACTTGTGACGGATCCGGGCGCTGCTCGAGTCGTTCATTGATTCGGCTATCGCGACATCGGGGGGACCATGAACACTACAGCTCAGCAATATCCCGGCGTGCGAGTCCGCGGACGCACGGCCGCTTTGTGTGCGCTTGCGACAATGTGTGCGGGCATCGGCTCGGCCGCTGCCGCGGATGCCGACGCCGACACTGCACTGGCGCCGAGGAACGGCACGATCGGCTACGTGCTGACCGACATGATCTGGGCGACCTACGAGACCCCGGGCGGCAAGACCGAATGTCCCGACGGGCTCAATCTGCTGGGCCCGCGCGAACAGTTCGAGGTGCGCTACCCGAAGAACAAGAAGCGCACGCTGGTCGACACGCAATTGCGCTACGAGGTCGAGACCTGGTATCCGGATCTGTCTCCCGCGGACTCGTTTCCGTTCCATGAGGCGGTCGGTCCGTCCTATGGGATGAATCTCGACGGCAAGATCGGTCCCAACGACTTCAAGACTCCGGACGGCACACCGGGCATCGACAATCAGCTGTACCGCGCCATCGGCTGCCTCAACGGCTATCGCACGGATGGTCTGCAGTGGGTGTTCCTGAAGATGGCGATCAAGAAGCAGCTCTTCACCCGCCTGATGGTGGAGTTGAGCGGCGTCGATGACATGCGCAACGATCCGGAAGTCCGGGTGACGTTCTATCGGGGCATGGACCGGCTGCTGACGGACGCCACCGGCGACAACATCGTTCCCGGCGGCTCGCAGCGCATCGACACTCGCTGGGGCGCGCGCCTGATTCAGCAGGTCGACGGCAAGATCGTCGATGGCGTGCTGACGACGCAACCGCTGGCGAAGATGCTCATCCCCTGGAACAGCGACACCGGCGTGCCGACGCAGCAGGTCATTCACGACATGCGCGTGCAGTTGAAGATCACGCCGACCGGCGCCGAGGGGTTGTTCGGCGGTTATGCCGATGTCGATACCTGGTACACCTCGCTGATCCGGGCCGACTCGACCCATCACCTGAGCAACGGGCAGATCGCGGCTCCTTCCTTGTACAAGGTTCTGCACCGCCTGGCCGATGCCTATCCGGATCCCAAGACCGGCGCCAATACGGCCATTTCCTCGGCGCTCAGCACCAAGTTCACGCAGGTCTTCATCCAGCATCCGCAGGGTGAGGCGGCCAAGGCCGAACTGCTGCGGTCGCTGGCGGAGCGCTCCACCAAAGTGGCGGCGCTCGCGAACGACAAGGCCGGGCAGGACAAGGCTCAGCAGACGGGCACTCGATAGAAGCGCGGTCGGCGACCCGCTTCGACGAAGCGTTCAATGTTCGGGCAGGCGCGCCTGCGCGCCTGCTCTTTCGCTCGGCTGCCAATAAATAATTACACGACGCTCCCGGCTCCGACCGCGGCGCGCGATTGCCTTGACATGTCTTCACCACGTTTCAATACCCGTGCCTTTGCAGCGCACACGAATGCGCGCGCGGCTCGATTGCGGTGCTGGCCGG
>DATMEZ010000215.1:0-48766 GCA_035556415.1 Povalibacter sp. | reverse complement strand
TCGCTACGCAACAGGCGGCCCGGCCCTCGGCCCAATCGACCCTGAGAAGCGGCGCCATCGGCTTTCCCACGGCGCTCGCCACCTCGGTGGGTCTGATCATGTCCAGCCCGGTGATCCTCACCGTGGCCACCGGCTTCAGTGTCGGCGGCAGCGCCTTCGCCGCGGCCATGGTCATCGCCTTCGTCATGATGCTGGCCCAGGCCAGCACCTTCGCCGAAGCGGCGGCCATCCTGCCCACGGCCGGCTCGGTCTACGACTACCTGTCCTGCGGCATCGGCCGCGCCTGCGCCATCATGGGGACGCTGTCGGCCTACATGCTGGTGCATGCCTTCGCCGGCACCGCCGAAACCATCCTGAGCGGCGTGATGTTCGTGGTGAACTTCGAATCGGTGAACAGCGCACTGGCCGGCAGCAACCTGTCCTGGACGGTGGGCGTGGGACTGGTGGTGCTGTTCGGCCTGCTCAATGCCTTCGGTATCACTGCCTACAGCCGCGCCGAGCTGGTGCTGACCGTAGGGATGTGGGCGAGCCTGATCGGCTTCGGCATCGCCGGGCTGGCGACGCCGCCACAAGTGCAGCTCGATGGCTGGTTCGGCCAATCCACCATCGGCTCGGATCTGCCCGCCATCCTCTCGCTCACCGGCATGGCCATGTTCATGTTCGTGGGAATGGAGTTCGTCACGCCGCTGGCGGTGGAGCTGAAGAACCTCTCCCGCATCATTCCGAAGGCCATGGCGCTCGGACTGACGGCGGTGGCGCTGTGCATGTTCATCTACGGCGCCGCCATCAAGCGTCAGGTGGAAAACGTCGCCATGAACGCGGCCGGCACCGTGCACCTGCTGGAGACGCCGATGGCGATTCCGCAATTTGCCGAGCGCATCATGGGGCCCGCGGGCCGGATCTGGTTCGGCCTGGCATTCCTGTTCGCGGGAGCGGCCACCATCAACACGCTGATGGCGATCCTGCCGCGCATTCTTTACGGCATGGCGCTCGACGGCGCGCTGCCGCGCGCCTTTGCCTATCTGCATCCCCGATCGAAGGCACCACTGTTGGGCATCGTGGTGTCGGTAGCCATTCCGTGCATCCATGCCTGGATGATTCGCGGCAACCTCGACAGCATCACGCACCTGGTGCTGGCGGCAGTCTGCGCCTGGGGCGTCGCCTATCTGCTGATCACGCTGTCGGTCGTGATGCTGCGCATCCGCCGGCCCGATCTGCAGCGCCCGTATCGCTCGCCCTGGTTCCCGTTGCCGCAGATCGTGTCGAGCGTAGGGATCGTGCTCGCCATGGGGTACATCGCGCCGCCGGGCATCGACCCGCGCTCCATCTACCTGCCGTTCGGCCTGATGCTCGGCGTCACCGCGGCGTACGCGATCATCTGGACGGTGTTCGTGCAGCGCGTGCACCCCTTCCGGCCAGTGGCGGTCGAAACACTGCTCGAACAGGAGCACGTCCGCTCACGCCAGCCATGAAAGAAGCCGGGCGCCTTGCTGCGACCCGGCCGGATTCAACATCGTCAAACACGGGCTTTTGCTTCCTTGCTGCTTGCGCCGGCGCCGTGAGGAGCCCTTCAGTGGGCTCCCCACGGCGTGGCAGTGCACTGCAGAGGTCAGTATCGGTACAGCACCGTCACACCGAAGGTGCGTGGCCGCACCGTCATGGCCCGATACAGGTCGGCGGGCGGCGGCTCCATCATTGGCCGGTTGCGGTTGAACACCGGATGCTCGTCGCTGAGGTTCGAGCCGAACACCGACACATCCGTGTTGCCGAACTTCATGCCCATGCGCAGGTCGAGGTTGTGGGTCTGCCCATCCCACGGCAGCGTCGGATCGAGCTCGGTAATCGGCCTCGCACCCGAGTACCGCTGGTCCAGGCGTGCATAGCCCTCGTGCCCGAAAGCATCGAAGTCATACTGCAGCGACGAAGCCACGTTCCAGCGCGGCACCGGCAGGCGCTCGCCGTCGGCGCGCAGCACCGTGCCGGTCGAACCCCGGATGGTTTCGGTGTACTTCGCATCCGCGAAGCCCACCGACAGCCCCACGGTCAGCTGTCCAGCGACGCGGGCTGCCAGACTCAGATCGAAACCCTGGCTGCGAGCCGTGCCCAAATTGCCGCGCCACGTGTTGCCGCACGGCAGGCCGAGACTCGACTGGATGTCCTTCCAGTCGATGCGGAACAGGCTGGCATCGATCTGCAGCCGGCCCTGCGCCAGACGGTTCTTGCTGCCGATTTCATAGTTCCATACCGAGTCCGGCGAGATGCCGCGAGCCGCGCCGCTGACGCCGAGCGCGTCCAGGTCCGCCTGGCAGCGACTGGCCACCGCTCCGGTGGTGAAGCCCTGCCGATAGCCCTTCGACGCCGTGACGTAATACATGTTGTCGTCGTCCGGTTGGTACGACAGACCGAATTTCGGCGTGAACGGCTTGTCGGTGGTCTTCGAGGTGTGGGTGAAGCCCTGCTCCGAGGACACGACCGGGCCTGCCTGGGTATCGATATCCTGGTACTCGTTGTGCGAGTAACGCAGACCGACGGTCGCCTTGAACTGGTCGGTCAGCCTGAAATCGACGTTCGCATACGCGGCGATCTCGGTGTTCTTCATGGTCTCGTTTTCCCAGAGGATGTACTTGCCCTGGTACAGCCCCATGCCCAGCGCATCCTCGACCGTGGTCCACGGACCGGTGTTGCCGTAGTTGAGCACGTCCTCCAGCTGATGCGCGTCCACGTAGTAGTGGTAGCCCTGATCGATCTTCTGATAGAACACGCCGGCCACCCAGTTCAGGCGTGCATCCGGCTGCGCGCTCTGCAAGCGCACTTCCTGCGTCCACACGCGCTGCCCGCTGTAGACATCGCCCGGCATGGCCACGTGCGCCAGCTCCTTGGGAATGTAGTTGCCGGTCGTGCCCGCGAAGATGGCCGTCGTGACGAGCGTGTCATCGAAGGTATTGACGTTGTCGCGCTTCATGTACGAGGTGTTCGACACGAGCCCGACGGCATCATTGCCCCATTCGATCTTCAGCACCGGCATGACGAAACGATCGTCGGTGGGCGTGATCACCGGATTGGCGTTGACGAAGCGACCTTGGTCCGGATCGGAAAACGCCTCCCAGTACATCGAGGAATCGTCGGTGCGCTCCCTCTGGAAATACAGCGACGGCGATACCGTCAGCGAATCGGTCACCGCCCATTTCAACGCGCCGCGAACGACCAGGGCATCCTGCGAATCCGCGTCCTTCGACAGCACGTGCTGATCCAGGCGATTGATGTGATCGACGTAGCCGCCCTGCTCGCGGTAGTAGGCGCTGAGGCGAAAGCCCAGCGAGTCGTCCACCAGCGGACCGCCGACCGCGGCACCGCCTTCCTGGGTGGAATCGCCATGCTCGGTGAATGCAATACCGGCACGCGCGTATACCTGCTGCTCGGTCAGGCTGGGCTCGGGCAGGATGAAGCGGATGGTGCCGCCTTCGGATCCGGCGCCGAACAGCGTGCCCTGTGGGCCGCGCAGGATTTCCACACGCTCCAGATCGAAAATGACCGGATACGGATTGGTCGAGGCGCAGCAGTCCGGGCGAATCTGGATCGGCGTTTCATCCAGGTACACGCCCGTGGTCGCGGTGCCCGGCCCGGCGCTGATGCCGCGGATGGCGATGTCGGTGCGATGACTGTTGCCGCTGCCGCGATTGGAAAAAGTGACGCCCGGAGTCATGCGCGCGATGTCCTCGAAGGAGCGGACGCTCTGCTTGTCCATGGTCTCCTGCGTGTAGGCCGCGACGCTGATGGGAACGTCCTTGAGCGACTCGGCGCGCTTGGTGGAAGTGACGACGATCTCCTCCAGCACCTTGCTGCCGGGTGCTGTGTCCTGCGCCAGCGCGAGCCCGGCGACTGTCATGGAAGGCAAGGCAATGGCGGCCCGCAAGAGCCGCGAGGCGTGCTTGTTCATGTGTTTCCCCGTTCCCTGTTGCACCGTCGCCGTCGGTGACGGCGCGACACTTTGTATTTCGCCGCCCGGAATCCCGGGCGGCGCCCTGCCAGTACTTATTTTTCGAGCGGATGGAAATCGTTCAGCTTGCGCAACTCGTCGCGGATCTTCGTGTCCTTGAGCTGCTCCAGGGTGTACGCCTCCTCGCGCGCCATGTGCTCTTCATAGCCGCCCGGGTTGTAGATCATCAGCATGTGCGCATTCTTGCCGTCCAGCACCTTGACGCTGTGCACGGTATTCGCCGGGATGTACACCGAGTCGCCGGCGCTCATGGCGTGCGTCTCGCCACCCACCGTCCACTCCACGCGACCGGAGATCACGTAGAAGACCTCGTTGTGGGTCTTGTGGAAATGCGGCGTGACGACAAAGTCCGGATACCAGATCTCGTCCTGCAGCGTCAGCAGACCCTGGCTGTCCTCGGATGACACCGCAACGTCGGACTTGGTGGTGCCTTCCTGGCGGAAGCTGGGACGCTTGCCGGCAAACGAGAAATGATGGCCCGGCTTCTTCGGCGCATCGGCCGCCAGGCCGCCTGCGGCCAGACCGAGCGCAACCGCCGCCAGCACGCCGGCCGCCGCCACTGACTTCAAATTGATCTTGGCAACCATGTTGACTCCCTGATGAGTGAGATGCCCGTTCGCCTGTATAGACAGGGCTATACAACGTAATCTTATACGTGTTAATTAGTCAATATACGTGTTAAATGATAATGGCGAAGATCATACCGAGGGATGGGGTCATGAAAATCGGAGCGATCCTTGCAGCGACCTGCAGCCTGGCGATCGGCACATTGCCGGCGCTGGCCGATCAGCTCGAACACTGGAACGAGGCACAGCTATCGCAGCCGCAGTACCCGGTGATCATGCGCAACCTGGTGCCAGTGAAGATGCGCGACGGCGTCGAGCTGTCGGCCGACATCTACCGGCCGGATGCTCCGGGTACCTTCCCCACGCTGCTGTGGCGCTCGCCGTACAGCAACAACGGCGCGGGCGACGTCGAGCAGGCCAAGTGGTTCGCGCAACGCGGCTACGTCGTGGTGCTGCAGGACGTGCGTGGCAAGTACGACTCCGGCGGCAAATACGCCCTGTTCCGTGACGAAGCCAACGATGGCTTCGACACCGACGAATGGATCGGTCAGCAGCCCTGGAGCAACGGCAAGATCGGCGCCATGGGCGGCTCGTATCTGGGCTATACCCAGATCGCCCAGGGCATCCGCAACAGCAAGTACCTGACTGCGATGTCGGCGTCGGTCACCACCAGCGACGTCTTCAACGGCTGGGTCTACAGCGACGGCGCCTTCTTTCTCGGATTCGCCATGCCGTGGGGCGCGGTGGTGATGGACGGCCACGTGATGCAGAACTCGGGCGCCTACGACTGGCCCACGGTGTTCCGTCACCTGCCGCTCGCGACCATGGATGCAGCGGCCGGCCGAGTCGGCCCGGAGTATCGCAACTGGCTGCAGCACCCGCGCGCCAACGATCCGTTCTGGAAAGACATCAGCTACGAGAACCAGGTGCAGAACATCAGCGTGCCGTGGCTGGTGGTCGACGGCTGGTACGACCTGTTCCTGCGCGGCGCGCTGCAGGATCACGTCACCTTGAGCAAAGAGGGCAAGACCGAGCTGGCGCGCACCGGTAAGCACCTGATGATAGGCCCCTGGGGTCACGACACCGGCCAGCGCAACGTCGCCCCGGGCAGCGCCACCACCGGACCGGATCGCAGCATCGACTTCGGGCCCGCCGCCGAGATCCAGATGCGCAAGGTCTACCTGCGCTGGCACGATCACTGGCTCAAGGGCATCGACAACGGCGTGGAGCGCGAGCCGCCGATCAAGATCTTCGTCATGGGCGAGAACTACTGGCGCTACGAGAACGAATGGCCGCTGGCACGCACCCGGTTCACCAAGTTCTATCTCGGCAGCAGCGGCCGGGCGAACAGCGCAGCCGGCGACGGTACGCTATCCAGCGCGCCGCCCTCCGGCGTCGCCACCGATCGCTTCACTTACGATCCCGCCTCTCCGGTCCCGACGCTGGGTGGCAATATCTGTTGCAGCACCGTTCCCGCCGGTCCCTGGGATCAACGCAAGGCGGAGTTGCGCACCGACGTGCTGGTCTACACCACCCCGGCACTGACCGAAGCAGTCGAAGTGACCGGTCCGCTGAAGGTCAAGCTCTACGCCGCCACCAGCGGCAGGGACACC
Source organism: Povalibacter sp. (assembly GCA_035556415.1). Classification (GTDB taxonomy): domain Bacteria; phylum Pseudomonadota; class Gammaproteobacteria; order Steroidobacterales; family Steroidobacteraceae; genus Steroidobacter. The sequence goes on along the minus strand of DATMEZ010000215.1, from coordinate 42,590 downwards.
GACTGGACCGCGAAGCTGGTCGACGTGCATCCCGATGGCTACGCACAAAACATCCAGGACGGCATCATTCGCGCGCGTTACCGCCAGGGCAAGGAAGCACCGGCCTCGCTGCTGGAGCCCGGCAAGGTCTACGAGTACGACATCGACCTGTGGGCGACCAGCAATACGTTCCTGCCGGGTCACCGCATCCGCGTGGAAATCTCCAGCAGCAACTTCCCGCGCTTCGACCGCAATCTGAACACGGGCGAAGATCCTGCCACCGGCACGCGCATGCAGAAGGCGCAACAGACGATCTATCACTCGGCGAAGTATCCCTCGCACATCGTCCTGCCGATCATTCCGCACGCCGTCGCCACAGCGACTGGGGCATCGGCCGCGACGGCGAGCCGCTGAGGACTACTTGGGGCGCACCCAGCGGCGCTCCAGCAACGAGAACAGCGCCTGTACCGCGAGTGCCAGCAATGCTGCTGGCACCGCGCCCTCCAGGATCATGCCGAGATCGTCCAGGCGAATGCCAGTGAGAATCGGCTGGCCGTAGCCGCCTGCCCCGATCAACGCGCCCAGGGTCGCAGTGCCGACGTTGATGACGGCAGCCGTCCTGATGCCAGCAAGAATCGAGCGCGCCGCCAGCGGCAGCTCCACGAAACGCAACTGCGCAGCCCTCGACAAACCGAGTGCCTGAGCCGATTCACGCAGGTCGCGCGGAATGTCGGCAAGCCCGGTATGCGTGTTGCGAAGAATGGGCAGCACGCTGTAGATCAACAGCGCCACGATGGCCGGCGCATAGCCGATGCCCAGCCAGGGAATCAGAAACACCAGCAAGGCGAGGGCCGGAATGGTTTGCAGCGTATCCGCAATGGCGAATACGACCCGCCCCACTCCCCTGCGATAGAACGCAACGATTCCCAGCGGGATCGCCAGCAGGCAGGCTGCGCCCAGCGAAATGGCCACCATTGCCAGGTGTTCGCGAGTCCGCTGCCAAATTCGCGCAGCACGGCTTCCATCCCTCACGACGGAATCGATTCCAAACTGCTCGCGCAGGAAGCTCGCCGCAACATGGGCCTCGGGTATCAGGTCGAGCTTGGCGCGCGCATTCATCTGGGCCATCGCGTCTTCATCGATGCGCCCGCCCAGGCGATCCAGCGTCGTGCGCACCGACTGCGGAATATCGTCCCGGCAAATGAACAGGGCCTGGTAGTCCGGAAAGAAATGCGCATCGTCCTGCAACGCGATCAGGCCGTAACGCGGAATCTCGGCATCGGTCGAGTACAGATCGGTCACGTCGATCGCGCCGGAGGCGATGGCGCGGTATGCGAGATCGTGGGTCATTCCTCGCACATCCTGCTGAGGCAGACGATAGCGCGCCCGCAGACCGGGCCAGCCGTCGGTCCGTTGCAGGAATTCGTTGCTGAAAGCGAAATGCAGCTGCGGGTGCTCGGCAAGCTGCGAGATGCGCGCAATGCCCAACTCGGCGGCGGATGTCTTGCGCATGCCGAGCACGTAGGTGTTGTTGAAGCCCAGCGACCGCGAACGCCACACATGCTCGCGCGACAGAGCTTGCGTGAGTTGCTCGTCGGTCGAGACCGCCTCTTTGGCGAATATCTCGACCCGCAGCGTACCACTGTATTCCGGATAGCAATCGATATCGCCACGCAGCAACGCGCTCCACAGCACACGCGTACCGCCAAGCTCGCGTCGATGCTGCGTTGCTTGCCCGGAATCCCGCAGCAGCTGGGTCGCAATCTCGCTCAGCACCACCGATTCGGTGAAGACCTTCGACCCTACGACCACGGGCTTTGCGGACTCACCACAGCAAACGCCGGCAACGAGCAGCGACACACCGGCGACCAGCACCCGCAGGCTGCGCTCAAGCACCGCCCGCTCCTTCCATGTTCACCAGATCGAGCAATCCGCGCTGCGCCCGCATGAAGTCGCTGACGAACTGCTCGGTCGGCGCCGTGGCCAACTGCTCGTAGCTCCCCTGCTGCACGATCCGGCCATCACGCATGAGCACGATATGCCGGGAAAAGAAGGCCGCCTCGGCCATGTCGTGCGTGACCAGCAGCACCGACTTGCGCAGCCGGTCGAACAGCTGTCGCAGCTCCTCCTGCAGCTCGTAACGCACCATCGGATCGAGCGCACCCAGCGGCTCGTCGAGCAGCAGCACGTCCGGGTTCAGCATCAGCGCGCGCATGAGACTGATGCGTTGTCGCTGGCCGCCGGAGAGATCGCCCGGATACCGATCCAGAAGCTCGGACGGTAATCGCACCAGCTCGGCAAGTTCGGCGATCCGTGCATCGATCCATTGGGGCTCGCGTCGCAGATAGCGCGCGGCCAACGTCACGTTGTTGCGGGCCGTGAGGTGGGGAAAGAGTCCGCCGGACTGGATGACGTAGCCGATGCGCTGGCGGATCTCTGCGGAATTGCCCGGCCGCAGCTCGTGCGAGTTGACGACGATGCGGCCACTGCCCGGCTCGAGGAGACCGGCGGCGAGCTTCAGCAGTGTCGATTTGCCGCAGCCGCTCGGACCGATCAGCGCCACGGTCTCACCAGCCTCGACCTGCAGGCTGATGTCGTGGACCGATGGCGCCGTCTCATACGCATGGCTGACGGCTTCGAACGAGATCACGCAGCGCCCCGCAAGTAACGGCAGAGCCCGTGTGAGTAACACGAATGGCGCCGGAAGGCGAAGCGATTTCTGCTCGATTCAGAGTGGGAGCGCCGTCTTCTGCCAGGGCTGGCGTGCCCTTGGAGATCGAAGAGAATCGTTTCGCATCGCCCGCTCCCTGGACGGTGTGGACTCAAACCCGCTTGCGTGGCCAGCCGTACCAGACAACGGCGACGATCGGCGCAGCCAGCGCGATCCAGGCAAGCACATCGCCGACGTCGTCGGACACCAGCGCCGTGGTCAACCCCAGCGCGGTGACGGCGCCCAGGACGATCGGCGCCGTCCAGACCTTCACGCGGCCGTTGCTGCTCACTTGGCCGCTTCCGGCTGCAGCAGACCCAGTCGCGCCTCGACCGATACGTTGCGCTTCTGGACCCACAGGTAGACGCCGCTACCCAGCACCACGATGGCGATGACATCGAGCAATGCCCAGAGAATCTTCAGCAACAGGCCACCGTAGTCGCCGAAATGCAGCGGCTGCGAGACCAGCAGCGCAGTGACGTACCAGGGCAGATTGCGCTGGTCGATCACCGTGCCGTTCTGGGCGTCGATCAGCACCGGTCGCAGTAGCCGCGAGGTGAGCGGCGTCGAGCCGTGCATGAACGCGACGTAGTGATGTGGCGTGGAGTATTCGTTGCCCGGGAAAGCCATGAAGCTCAGCTCGGTGCCGGGCGCGGCGGCCAGCGCCGCTGCGACCGCCTGTTCAGGCGAGCTGAACTTCGCCAGCGGCGGTTGATGCTTGTACTGCGCCGTCATGTCCGCCAGCTCGGTGTTCTGCCAGTGGCCGAAAATGGGCAGGGCCAGCGTGTTGATCACGCCGGTGACGCCCACGGTGAACAGCCAGATCAGCGTGGCGATGCCGAGCAGGTTGTGCAGGTCCAGCCACTTGATGCGCGCGGAGCGCTCATGCCGCACCGAGCCGAACGGCAGCTTGCGCATGAACGGACCGTAGACCACCGCGCCCGATACCAGCGAGGCGGCCAGCAGCAACCCCATGAAGCCGAGGAACAGCGTGCCCGGCAGGCCGGCGAACATGTCGTAGTGCAGCCGGAACAGGAAGTTCATCACGCCCTCGTTCAGCGGATACTCGTGCAGGAACTCGCCGGTGCGCGCATCGAAGGTATAGAAGGCGGAAGCCAGCGGCGCATTCGCGGTCTCGCCCATCGAGACGAACCAGGCGTTCGGCTCCTCGGGATCGCGCGAGACGAACTGCACGACATCGTCGGGCCGCTTGGCGCGCGCCGCCTCGACGATCCGGTCGAGGCTGGCGGTGCTGGTCACCCCGGGCAGCTCCGGCGGATCCACCGAGTTGCCGCTCGCATGATCGATCTCGTGATAGAAGATGAGCGGCAAGCCGGTGATGCACAGCATCAGCAGGAACAGCGTGCAGATCAGGCTGGTCCACTTGTGGACCCAGTACCAGTTGCGGATGGCCGGCGCACTCAGCATGGTTTCACTCCCTCAGAAGCGATAGCTGACCGTGCCCAGGACCGAACGACGGTTGCCGGTGAAGCAATCGCCGAAGGCGCGGCACGGCGCGTAGTAGCGTTTGTCGAAAATATTGGTCGCGTTCGCCGTCACGCTCCAGCGCTGCGACTGCAACGACACCAGGGCGTCGGCCAGCGTGTAGCTGGGTGTGGTCAGCGAGCCGCCGTCGGCAATCGACACGGTGGAGCCCACGTAGCGCACGCCGGCGCCCACGCGCAGCGACCAGTCGTTGTCGAACGGCAAGGTCTGCACCGCCCACAGCGAAGCCTGCTCCTTCGGCACATCGCTGAGCTGCCGGTCCACTTCGGGAGCGAAAGTGCTGCGCGTGACCTTGGCGTCGACATAGCTATAGGCGGCGGTCACGTTCAAGCCCTGCATCAACTCGTGCGAGGCCTCGAGCTCGACGCCCCTGGACTTGACCTCGCCGGTCTGGATCGTGTTCAACACGTTGTCCGGATCGTTGGTCTGGCGGTTCTTTTCGGTGATGTCGAAGCCCGCCAGCGTGATCAGCGTACCGGCGCGCGGCTGCCATTTGACGCCGGCTTCGTACTGGCTGCCGCGCTGGGGAATGAACGGCTGGCCGTAGACATCCAGGCCGACCAGCGGCAGGAACGATTCCGAGTAGCTCACGTAAGGCGAGAAGCCCGCGCCGACATCGACGATCGCACCGACGCGGACCGTGGTCGCATAGTCCACCTGCTCGTCCGAAGCGGTGACCTCGGAGGTGGCGCGGTCGCGTCGCACGCCGAAGATCAGATTGGTGCGTTCGCCGTAGCGGAGCTGGTCCTGCACGTACACGCCGAACTGTTCCTGATGCTGACGCTGGGTGTCGCCGAACTGCGGCGCCGTGTAATTGCCGTACACCGGTGCATAGATGTCGATCGGCGCCACGCTGCCGAAGCCGGTTTCCGAGCTTTCGCGGAAGCTCTGGTAGTCGATGCCGCCGAGCAGCCGGTGCGTCAGCGCGCCGGTGGTGAAATCGAGCTGCAGGTTGTTGTCGTTGGTGAAAAAGCTGGTGCGCGAACGGATCGAATAGGCACTGCGATCGACCATGCGACGCTGCGCGTCGATGAACGGATCGGCCGGATTCGAATACACGTCCGGATAGATCTCGTTGAACTGGGTATTCGCATCCACGTAGCGCAGGTTCACGTTGAGCCTGAGCGCATCGGAAAAGTCATGCTCCACCAGCAGTGTGCCCGCGCTCTGGCGCGTATCGAGCTTGTCGAAATCCGGTTCGCCCAGGAAGGTCTCGTCTGCGATGCGGCGGCCGCGGGGCGCGTGCAAAGTCGCTACGACCGGCAGGAACTGCTGACTCGACGCCGTCTCGTCGTCCTGGAACAGGCCGAGCAGCGTCACCGTGGTGCGTTCGCCCGCCCGCCACGTAAGCGAAGGCGCGAGCACGCGTCGATCATCGGAAATCTCGTTGGTCTGCATGTCGCTGTCGCGCGCCAACGCAACCAGCCGGCCTGCGAACGATTCGCCGAGCGGACCGGTGATGTCGAATTGCGCCTGCTGGCGATCGTACGAGCCGAACTGCACGCCGACCTCGCTGCTCGCATGAAACAGCGGACGCTTGCTCACCATGTTGGTGACACCGCCCGTGTTGCCCTTGCCGTACAGCACCGACGACGGTCCACGCAGTAGTTCGACGCGATCGAGCGTATAGACCTCGGCGCGTGGAATCAGGCTGTAGCCGAACAGCTTGGTCATGCCGTCCAGATACTGAACCGCATAGAAGCCGCGAACCATCGGCTGATCCGAGCGCGTGTCCAAGCCGTACGCTTCGCTCGTAACACCTGCCGAGTAACGCAGTGTCTCCTGCATGGTGAGCGCGCCGCGATCGATGAATTGCGCAGCCGTAACGACGCTGATTGCCTGCGGTGTTTCGACCAGGGCCGTGTCGGTCTTGGTTGCAGTGGAAGCGCGCGTCGCGGTGACGGTGACGTATTCGACATCCTCACTGGCCGCCAGCGCGGCGCTTGCTGCTGCCAATGAAAGCGCATGGATCATTGCCAGCGACAGCAGCACGGAGCGTTTTCGAGCACTCACCATTCTTCACTATCTGCTTGAAATCAAAAGACTTCGTGACGCCTGCCAGCGGAGGCGGTACGGGCAAAATACGACCGGATTACAGATGAGAATGATGCGCGTTCATCGCCGGGGCCGCAAGGCCGCAGCTGCGCGCGTGCTCATGGATGAGCGCTCCTCGAATGCCGGATCGAAAACGACTAATGGCGCATCGGCTGCGCAGATCCAGATCGACCCGCGGCACGAATTTGACTAAACGATGGCAGCGGTCGCACGCACCCACCATGAAATCCGCCATCGATGGGTCGAACTGTAAGAGTTCGCGACGTAAGAAAACGCGACGGATGCGCGCGGCGCATCAACGACGATAGGCTGCGCGCGCAGCTTCATCTTCGAGATCGGATGGGATCAACCATGCTGAGAAAAGTTCTGCTCGCCGCGACACTCGCAACGGCCCTCATGGGCGCCTTCGCCGCTCCGGCGCTGAGTGCGAACAAGAACCTGGGCTACGATCCCAAGGCCGATCCGTTCGAGCAGTATCACGACGCGGTGGCGCAGGCGCAGGCGCAGAACAAGCTGGTGCTGATCATCGCTGGCGGCGACTGGTGCCGCTGGTGCTACGCACTGAACAAGTTCGTCACCCGCAACGAAGACGTCGAGGCCGCGCTCAACGACACCTTCGTGGTGATGAAGGTGTACGTGGGCGACGAGAACTACAACGAATTCTTCTTCTCGCAGCTGCCCCAGGCGCGCGGCGCACCGTATTTCTGGATCGTCTCACCGGATCGGAACGTGCTGAGCGCACAGTCCACCGGCGCCTTCGAGAACGGCAGGTCCGGCTACGACAAGCGCGAGTTCCTGGAATTCATCGATCACTGGAAGAAGCAGCGGCGTCCTTCTTGATGTCACGCGTCGCCGGCCGACGGCCGGCAGCGTTGCCCGATGGCGAGTGAGCCTTGGCTACGTCTCGCCAGACGCCGCGATCCGGCCCACGCCGCAGAGCGCAGCGCAACTCACCACATCAGATCGTCCGGCACCACGTAATCCTTGTAGGGATCGTCCTCTGCAGCAGCGGCGCCCTGCGACGAACCCAATGAGACGATGACACGCGCATCGCACTCGCGAATGCGTTCGGCAATGGCCGGCAGCACCACGTCATAGCGCCCCTCGAAACGGACGATGACCACGTCGCCGCGGATGATCTGTTCGCGGCGCGCTGCATCGACCGACATGCGCCGGACCTTGCCGCGGTCGATGAAATTGAAATAGTCCTCGGTCTCCAGCTTGGGCAGGCGGTGCTCGGCGATCAGCTGCTTGATCTGCAGCGCCCGCTCCTTGCGTTCGGCCGCCTCCTGCCGCTGCCGGTTCAGCTCCTGGTCCCGCGCCGCCTTGGCGGCCTGGGCCTGCTGGGCTGCGCGCTGCCGATCCTTGTCCGGGGCGACTTTGCCCTTGGCCTGGTGGTGGTGCTGCTGGCGCTGTTGGTGCTCGGCTTGCTTGGCCTGCTTCTTGCTTACCAGGCCGGCCGCCAGCAACTGCTCGCGCAATGACATGCTCATGACTCGTCGATCCTGATCCGAGGGAAACTAAAGGACCGGGGCATTTTACCCGGATTGAGTTACCCCCAAACGCCTCGAAAACCCGACTACGTCATTTGTGGAGGCCCGGCGCGTACCCCGAAGCGTAGCCGGCCGTCCGCCGTTTCCGACTCTTCGCCGCAAGGCAGACCGGAAAATGGCCAGTCCCGCGCAGGTGGGCAGGCGTCCGCCGTGACGGACTGCCTGCCTGCGCGGGCTGGAATCGTCAGGGCAACAGCTGTTCGACGTTTTCCGGCGGCCGCCCCAGCACGGCGCGCCCGCCGCTGACCACGATGGGCCGCTCGATCAGGATCGGATCGGCGACCAGCGCCTCGATCCACTGCGCATCGCTGAGCTGCCGGCCGGCGTACTTGGACTTGTAGACATCCTCGCCCTTGCGCACCAGCTGCTCGGGCGCGATGCCGAGCTTGCCGAGGATGGACTCGAGCTCGGCAGCGCTCGGCGGCGTTTTCAGGTACTCGACGACCTTGGGCTCGATGCCGTGCTGCTGCAGCAGAGCCAGCGTTGCCCGGCTCTTGCTGCATTTCGGGTTGTGATAAAGGGTGTAGGCGGTCATGAGCCGAGCATAGCCGATGGCAACGCGCGACGGCGGACCCTCAGCGGAATTTCTCCGGAAACTGCTTGGCGATGGCGTTGGTCAGCGCGTCCGCGATCACGTACATGTGATTCTTCATCGCATCCCAGGTGCGCGCTTCCTCGGCATACTGCTTGGTATGCAATTGCTGAATCTGCTGGACGTGATGCCCGCCATGCGCAGTGAGCAGGCCACGCAACGTATCGACCGGTAGATTCGGGTTGGCGCCGCCCAGGAAAACCGCGATCTCATTGGCGTTGCTGGTGAGCTTGCCGAGCGCCGCCTCCTGGGCCGGAACCCGGTTCGCCTTGGTCGCTGTCAGATAGTCCTTGATGGCGCCGTAATGTCCGGCCAGCAGTCCGAACAACTTCTCCGAGGCCGCCTTGCCGTAGAACGGTTCGATGGCGCCGGCGATGGCCTTGGCATTGGCCACCACTTCCTTCTCCGCCGCGGTGGCAGCCGCCGTGTCGTCGGCAAGCGTCGCGGTCACCACGTTGCGCACCCAGAAAACGTGCCCGATCCACAAGTCACGCAATGCATCCTGCGTGGCCGCGGCTTTGGAAACAGCCGGCGCGGCAGCCTCGTGAGCATGCGGCGCGGCGTAGGTAAGCACAGGCGAACTCATCGCCAGGGCGACACCGAGCACACAGGCTCGGCGAAAATTCGATTGCAGGGCACTCATGACATCCTCTTTCGGATTGACGGCACGGCGGCCCGGAATGGACCCGCTCTCTCGCGTCAACGGCGCCCAATGGATGAAACAGGACTCCGAAAGGTTCCCCCCGACCTGGGGCTCACGTGCGAATCCATCCGGACTGGATGCGCCCGCCTGCGCGGGCATGACGGAAATACGGCCGCGGAGATCCGGCCGTTTCCAAAGGCTGCAAAGATCCAGCTGTCTCTAAGAGTCGGCGCGAGCAGAGGAAGGTTCGGCGCTTGCGACTGCCGTGCTGTCGGGCTGCTCCAACCCGAGAATCCGCAGCACATCGGTGACGACGCGTTCGCAGCGAGGGCCGGCGAACGAAAACGCCTCGGGCAACGTGAGATCCAAACGCTTCTCCAAATGCCCACGCAGTCGCTCGCGCGCGCGATGGAAGCGCGTCTTCACCGTTGCCTCCGGAATGCCGAGCGATTCAGCCGTCTCCTCGACGCTCAGCTCCTCGACCGCCCGCAGCACGAACACAGCACGAAATACTTCCGGCAACGCATCGATCGCATGCTCGACGATGCCGCGCATCTCGACCCGCACCGCTTCGGTCTCCGGCACGCCCAGCCCCACCGAGCCATGCAGATTGAATTGATCGGAGCGTGTCATGGCGTCCACCATCTCCTCGTCGTCAATGTCTTCGAAGCTGCCCGCCAGGCGGCGGCGACGCCGCAATCGCATCAAGGCTTCGTTCACTGCGATCCGCGTCAGCCAGGTCGAGAGGCTGGCGTGGCCGGCGAACCGGTCCAGGGAGGTGAACGCTGCCAGATAGGCGCTCTGCACCACATCCTGGGCTTCGCTGTCATCGCGCAGGATGGCCCGCGCGCACCGGAAAAGACGTCGATTGTTGCGACGCATGATCTGGGCGAAGGCCTGCGGGTCACGCGCGCGTGCCCGTTCCACCAGCTCGAAATCCTCTGGAACATGGAACGCGGGCGCGGCAGTGACAGTACTCATCAGGACAACGGATGCGCTACCCCGTCGAAAGGTTCCCGCCCCGCGTCCTGAGGCTTGGGCTCGCCGCAGGACGGCGTCGGCGCTGGCCGCGCAGCGTCCTCGACTGCAGCCGCAGGCACGATCCCGGCCAACAGCCAGGCCGTCGCGAGGACGCCGTTCGGCGATTGATTGGGTTGCGTATTCATGAGAGCTCCTGGCACGGCCCGTGCTACTCGAAACGATAGGTCAGGCCCAGGTCGATGGGAACCGACCAGCGCTGATCGGCGATCCGCACCGGCCCCAGGCCCAGGGACTCGAACGCGGTGGAATCCTCGTGGCGTGCCGGTCTGTAGTCTGCGCCGACCGAGAATCTCAAGGCGGCCTGATCCGACACCTGATAGCTCACACCGGTTTCGACCCCGGCGTTGAACAGCGTCTCACGCGGCAGCAGCGTCTGGCGTCCGCCGTCGGCCGAGATGCCACTGACCGCAAAATGCGCATACAGCGGGTCGGAGCGCTCGGCGCCAACGTAACCGGCCAGATACGGGCGAGCGGCGCCGCCTTCGTTGAAGAAGTAGCGGGCACCCAGGTCCAGCCCCCAGGAAGTCAGGTCGTCGAAGTTCGCCGTGATGGCGGCCGGCGAAGCCAGCGCCGCCGAAGTCATCTCGCCGATGCGCACATTGCGACCGCGCAGCTGCGAACGATCCAGACGGATATACGGTTCGACGCCCGAGTTCGACAGATAACCGCTCTCGATGCCCAGGGTCGGTCCGACGGAAAAAGCATCATGGAAGGACAGACGGTCGACGCGCATGGTCGCCGATTGCCCGGCGAGCGAGCCGTCCAGGCGGCCCAGGTCGGCCAGCGCTGCGCTCGCCGGTGACTGGAAGGTGTTGCTGGTGATCAGGCCGGCGCCGGCCGTGAAAGTCGTCACCCACTGGCCTTCGTCGTAGTCGGCCGCCGTGGCGGTACGTACCGCCAGCGGCGATGCGGCCAGCGCTGCGAGTGCAAGGGATGCGGAGATTCGCTTGAACATGTGGGTGCTCCTCGAAGGATTGCGGTTGTGCGTGTCGCGGGCCGCGAACGAAACCGTGTCGGCGCCGCGCGGGACATAGAATTCGCGCCGCGGGTTGCACCGGCATGTCGGAAGCACCGATCGTGGATTGCAGTTGAAACGCCATCCGCGGCGTTCAGGAAGTGGGGCTGAAAATTCGGCTCAGGACGACGCGCAGATCCTTGGTCCGCAGCGGCTTTTCCAGGATCGAGATCACATTCGCCTGTTGCGCGCGCGAATCGAGATCTGCCTCGCGACAACCGGTCACGAGCACGATCGGCACGTCCGGGCGGATGTCGTGGATGGCACTCGCCAGTGCGGTGCCATGCAGCACGGGCATGCGTTCGTCGGTCAGCACCGCATCGAAGCGTGAGGGAATGCGCCGGAACGCTTCGAGGGCCGCCGTGGAATCCGAGAACCCGATGGCCTCGTAGCCCAGCGATGCCACCATCTCCTCCGCCACCGCGACCAGCTCCGGCTCGTCATCGGCGATCAGGATTGCCTGACCACGACCCGACTGCTGGGTCTGTCGCGGCAGCTGCGCGCTCGCCGCATCGGCTGCAAGCAGCGGCCAGTACACGCTCATCCGGGTACCTTCGCCGGGGCGACTATCGACTTCGATCGCGCCGTCCATGCTCTTGACGATGTTGCACACCACGGTGAGCCCGATGCCCGTGCCCTGGCCGGCGGGGCGCGTGGTATAGAAGGGCTCGAACATCGAGGCCACCTGCTGCGTCGTCAGGCCGATGCCGGTATCGATCACGGACAATCGCAACCAGCGGCCGGGTTCGAGCTTTCCGAGCGTGAGCGATGCGGAGCGCTGCGCATCGAAGGCTTCGAGCCGGACAGCCAACCGCCCGCCTTGCGGCATCGCGCGGACCGCGTTGGTGCACAAGTTCATCAACACCTGATGCACCTCGGTGGCGTTGCCGCGGATCTTCTCCTGCCGGCGCTCGACCGGCCGGCAGTCTTCCAGCTGTGTCGTGATGGTGCGAGGCAGGCTGGCGCGAATCAGCTCCAGCACCTCGATGACGACCGGCTCGACGGCGAGCGCGTCACGGCTGACGCTGCGATGCGGATCGAAAGTGAGCACCCGTTGCACCAACTGCCGCGCCCGCTCACTGGCCATCAGCAGACGCTCCATGCTCTGCGCCGCGTTCGGATCGTTCACCTGGGATCGCGCCATCTCCGCGTACCCGACGATCGCCGTCAGCACGTTGTTGAAGTCGTGCGCCATCGATGCGGCGAGCAATCCCAGCGCCTCGGCCCTTTGGATTTCGCGCAGCTCGCGCTCCAGGCGGCGTTGCTGCTGCTCCAGCCGATCGCGCCGACCCAGTTCTATCCGCAACATCGCCAGCAGGACGCCGGCGAATGCCGCCAGGGTCAGCGTGCGAGCGGCACTCGATAGCTCCTGCTGCTTCCATGCAGCAAGCACGCTCGACATGGATCGAGCCACTTCGACCGCAACCGGATAACCGGGAACCTGGCGGGACGTTACGAGCTGTCGCGCTCCATTCGTCCCATTGCTTATGCGCAGCCGCTCGCGCTCGCCGCTGGCCAACATTTCGCGCGCATGCGCACCGTTCGTCAGTACAGCGGTCTGCCGCGGATACCGCGCCAACACCGTTCCGTCTTCACGCACCAGCTGGATGGCCGCCTCGCTCGGCAGGTTCAGGCTCGAATAGAACGACATCAGGTATTCGAACGAGATGCGCGCCACGATGGCCCCGGCGAACTTGCCGTCGCGGCCGAGAATCGGCCGGCTCACGGCGAAGGTTCGATACTGGTCGAGCGGACTCAGGTATGGGCGGCCGATGTGCAGGCTCTGCGGCGCCTGCGCCAATGAACGAAGGAAGGCGCGGTCGGCCACATTGCGCTCGCCAGTGCCCTGCGGCTGCGTCGTCGCGATCAACTTGCCGTTGGCGTCCATCACCGCAACGGAATGCAGGAACGGCAGCCGCCGCAGATCGGCGCGCAGAATCTCCTGTATCGACGATTGGCCGGCGTCGACGCTGCGCAGGATATTGCTCCAATCGGCCGAGTCGGCCAGCACCACATCGATCTCCTGGATCATTCGCGTCGTCTGCTCCGCCAGGGCACGGCCCAGCCCAAGCTGCGCACGCTCGTTCTGCACGATTGCCTCTCGATAGTCCTGCCATGCCTCGTAGGCGTCGGCACCGACGAATGCAGCAATCAACAGGACTCCCAGCCACACTACCCAGTCGCGCAGGCGATTACCTTCGGTACGCCTGCGCGCTGCGGTTGCTTCAAGCTCCGGCAACTTCAGACCTCCTTCAGCAGGCGGCGCTCAGCCGTTCATGCATGCGGAAACGTGGCGTCGATCGTCTGGCCCGATGGCAGCTGGCATTGACCTTCGCCACCGCCGGACATGCCGCGCTGCGGATGCACCAGTTGGAAATGACAACGGGTGTGCTCGCCGTCGGCGTCCTGCAGGTTGGCGACGACACGCCCGGTGTAGTGGGTCACGAAAGCCATGTCCGGATGCGGGCCCCAGTATCGCCAGCCGCGCCAGCCGTCCGACCAGCCGTACCACAGCGGCCCCAGGGTTTCGATGCGCGAGTCATGGGTGATCTGGAAGAACTGTCCGGAGTAGACCTGGCCGGTGCTCAGTGTCGCGGTCATGGTGCCGGTGCGATCGCCGCTGGACTCCCAGGAAAACTGCGCTTTCACATCGCCGCCGCGCAGATTGCCCGCGCCCGTTCCGGTCGTCGCGCATCCGGCTGCCGCGGCTGCCGCGAGCGCCACGATCAACATGTGCAAACTTCGATTGCTCATACGACCTCCGATCTGCCATGGCGGCGATCCAAGCCGTCGCCTCGGACCCCAGAATCGGCCCTGCCTGCTGCAACTCGATGTCGACCACGGCGCTCCGGCATTGCAACTGAAACGCCAGGCGACGATTCAACGCATGACATTCACGGGCACGGCAAACAGGTAGCCGACGCCGCGCTGGGTCTGAAGCAGATCCGGATTCGAGGGGTCGCGTTCAATCTTGCGGCGCAGACGCAGAATCGTCACGTCGATGGCGCGGTCGTACACCTCCATGCTGTGCAGGCGCGAACGCTCCAACAATTGATCGCGCGACAGAACACGTTGCGGCGCCGATAGAAACGCACACAGCAGACTGAATTCGCTGTTGGTCAGCGCAACCCGCCGCCCTTCGGGTGAAGTCAGCCGGTGCAGGCGCAAGTTGAGCTCCCAGCCGGCAAAGCGATAGGCACGCAACGAAGCATCGTGGACCTCGAGAGCTTCGGCGCTGTGGACCCGGCGCAGCACGGCACGAATGCGCGCCAGCAGCTCACGTGGACTGAACGGCTTGGTGATGTAGTCATCCGCAGCGAGCTCCAGTCCCATCACGCGGTCGGCCTCCTCGGATCGGCCGCTCAGGATCAGGATCGGAATTCGGCCCATCTCGCGCACGCGCCGCGCCAATGCGAGACCGTCTTCGCCGGGCAGACGCAGATCCAGCAGCAACAGGTCGATCGGTTCCGACTCGATCATCGCCAGCATCTCGCGTCCGCTGGCCACCGCCGTGACGCGCAGGTCCTGGTCGCTGAGGTACTCGACCAGTACACGCCGCACGTCGCCATCGTCATCCACGGCTACGATATGCGGCGCAATGCACGCCGGCGCGTCGGGCCGGGCACTCTCGCTCATACGCGGCGCCACCCTATGATCGTGTTCGACTATTGGGTCGTGCCGCGCACCGTGGAGTTCCACTGCGGGAGGTCGCAGCCGGGCATTTCCGGCTGCGAAGAGGATGAAGAGTGCTTAATGTTCGCCGCGGCAGTGACCAACGGCGAAGTTCAGGCTGCACGTGCCTGCTGCGCCTGTTGATATTCGTGCGGCACCGCCAGCGGATCATGCATCGCCGCCTGCCTGGCCGGCATGGGCTGCGCCGTGCGGGCCTGCGCATGTCGTCCGAGATTGAACGCCGCCACGGCAGCCACCAGCTGCGTCGCCTGCAGACTCAACGTCTCCGCTGCCGCAGCGGACTTCTGCACCAGCGCGGCATTCTCCTGCGTCGCCACGTCCATCTGGCTGACTGCTTCACCCACCTGCGACACGCCGGTGCTCTGCTCGGAGCTGGCGGCGCTGATCTCGGCCATGATGTCGGTGACGCGCCTGATGGAGCCGACGATCTCGGCCATGGTAGTGCCGGCCTGATCGACCAGCAGCGTGCCCTGCTCGACCCGCTCGACGCTGCTCAGGATGAGTCCCTTGATCTCCTTCGCCGCCTCGGCGCTGCGCTGTGCGAGATTGCGCACTTCCGCAGCAACCACGGCGAATCCTCTGCCCTGTTCGCCGGCCCGCGCCGCTTCGACGGCCGCGTTCAGCGCCAACAGGTTGGTCTGGAAGGCGATGCCGTCGATCACGCCGATGATGTCCGAGATCCGGCGCGAGCTTTCGGTGATGTCCTTCATCGTGCCCACCACGCGGCCAACCACTTCACCCCCCCTGACGGCGACCGTGCTCGCCCCCTGCGCCAGCTGGTTCGCCTGTTCCGCGTTGTCCGCGTTGCGGTGGACGGTGGAGCTCAGTTCCTCCATCGATGCGGCCGTCTGCTCCAGCGCGCTCGCCTGTTCTTCGGTGCGGGCACTCAGATCACTGTTGCCCTGGGCGATGTCGGCACACGCAGCCGCGACCGAGTCCGCGTTGCGGCGAACTTCGCCAACCACTCGAACCAGCTGATCACGCATCGTCCCCATCGCACGCAACAGTTGCGCGACTTCGCTGGGCCCCTGCACTTCCACCGCGACGTCGAGATTGCCGCCGGCGATGAGATTGGAGACGCGCACCGCGTTGTTGAGCGATCGCGCGAGCTGGCGATAGCCGAGCCAGAGTGCGCCGAACAGCGTGGCCACCAGCAAGGTGGCGATAGTCACCAGGGTCGAATACCAGAACTGCTTCTTCTGTTCCGCCGCCGCAATGGCTCCGCTGGTGCGCAGATCCACGGCCGCGAAGAACTCGTCCAGCGGCTGCATGATCTTCGCCTTGAAGGCGTGGTACTTGGCATCGTGCATCATGGCCTGGGCCGTCGTCGGATCGGGCGCCGCCTGGCGCGTGAAGCCGCCTTTGCCGTCGTCGTACTGGCCCTTCACCATGTTCATCGCGATGGTCTCGATGCGAACCAGCTCGTTGGAGCTGGCCTCGGACTCGCGCAGCTTGGCGAACTCGGCATCGGTGAAGCCGGCCCGCTTCATCAACTGTTCCAGGGGAATGGCCGGCTCGGTACCGCGACCGGGATCCTGGCCGGCGGCACGGAAATCCCAGTAGATGCGGTGATACAGCGCCGGACGCGGCACGCTGCCGTTGCGGATGCCGACGACTTGCTGGTACTGGCGCTCCCATTGCGGATCGCCCGAGACCACGTAGGTTCTGGCCAGCCGCGTCAGATCGTCGGAGCTCTGGCGCAACTCGTCGGCCAACAGATAGGAGCTGTAGCGCGTCTCGTGGGCATGAGCCACGTCCTGCGTGGCCTGACCGAAGCGATGAATTCCAAAAGCCAGCAGGGCCATCGCCGCGCCGATGGCAATGAGCATGACCACCAGCATGGCCTTCAGGCTGGCCCTCGAGCCGGTGGCGCCGGCAGCGTTCGCACGATCGATCATCATGTCCTCTAAGGTTCGCGACGCGGACCTCGCAAGGATGAGTCGTGTCCGCCGTACGCTCGCATTACGGCTCGGCGGCGACACACTTGAGCAGCAACGTTGCAAACCGCGACGCAGCTGCCTATTTACCGTCCTTTTTCCCGGCGCGGCGCTAGGCGATTCCCCGAAGCGCCCAAGGCAGACGGATCAGCAGTGAGGATCTTCGCTCGGGATTCGGCGTTCCCAGCCGGGCTCGCCATCGCCGCGGTGGCGGCGGATGCCTTCGACACCATCGGCGTCGACGATTCGTTCATCACGAAAGAACTGAAGCAGCCTCGCTACGGCCCCGCCGCAGAAACAGCAAAAAGAAGGCGGACGCCGCATCAAAGCTGCAGGACGATCTTGCCCTTGTGCGCGCTGCTTTCCATGTAGGCGTGGGCGGCCGCGACGTCCGCCAGCGCAAATACCTTGTCGACGATGGGCCGGATGCGGCCACTGGCCAGCAACGGCCAGACCTGCTGCAGCAGTTTTGTCTTGATCTGCCTCTTGAATTCCACCGGACGCGGACGCAGCGTCGAGCCGGTAACGACCAGCCGGTACTGCATGATGCGCAGGACGTCGACCTCGCCTTTGGCGCCGCCCTGCGTGGCGATCATCACCAAGCGCCCTTGGGGCGCCAGCACCTGAAGATTGCGCGGCAGATAGCTGCCGCCAATCATGTCGAGCACGACGTCGACGCCCTGGTTGTCAGTGAGCGTCGCGATCTCGCCCACGAAATCGTGCGACTTGTAGTTGATCGCGCGCGCGGCACCGAGCTGCTCACAGAACCGAGCCTTCTCGTCGCTGCCAACCGTCGTGTACACGGTGCATCCGAGCGCCGTTGCCAACTGAATCGCCGAGATTCCGATGCCGCTCGAGCCACCGTGTACCAGCAGACGCTCCCCGGGTTGCAGGCGACCGAACTCGAACAGGTTGCTCCACACCGTGAAGTACGCTTCCGGCAACGAAGCGGCTTCGATCAGGCTGAGCGTTGCCGGCACCGGCAGCACCTGCGCGACGTTCACCGCACAGTATTCCGAATACCCGCCGCCCTGCAGCAGCGCGCAGGCCGCGTCACCCGTCTTGAACTCGCTGACGTTACCGCCGACAGCGGCAACCGTGCCTGCGACTTCCAGGCCAGGATTGGGCGGCGCGCCCTTGGGTGAAGGATAGTGACCGCGACGCTGCAGCACATCGGCGCGATTGACGCCGGCAGCGGCAACCTTGATGAGCACTTCGTCGGCGCCACACTCAGGAACAGGCCAGTGCGCAAGCACGAGCGCCTCGGGGCCGCCGGGTTGCGGCACGTGGACGACGCGCATGGAGGTGGGCAGATCAGGCATGTTTCGAGCTCGACCGGTGGCAGCGGCAACGATAGCAAGAACCGGCATCAGTTCGCCGGCTCGGCCTCGTTCCTCAGCGCTGCCCAACGCAACCCAGCTTCCGCCACGACACGCCGCCGGACCCGGATTGCGCGCATAGCGCGCTGACGCTATTTCCGCTTCGGCAGATACAGGTCGGTCAGCGTACCTTCAAAGGCTTCGGCGGAAAACGCGATGGTTTCCGACAGCGTCGGGTGCGGATGGATGGTGAGGCCGATGTCCGCCGCGTCCGCGCCCATCTCGATGGCGAGCGCCGCTTCAGCGATCAGGTCGCCAGCGTTCGGGCCGACGATGCCGGCGCCGATGACCCGATGCGTCTGCTTGTCGAACAGCAGCTTGGTCATGCCGTCATCGCGACCGAGCGTCAGGGAGCGCGCATTGGCAGCCCACGGGAACGACGCCTTCTCGTACTCGATGCCCTTGGCCTTGGCGTCGGTTTCGGTGAGACCGACCCAAGCGATCTCCGGATCGGTATAGGCCACCGACGGAATCCCGCGCGCATCGAAAGCGCGCTTCTCGCCGTGCGCCACTTCCGCCGCGAGCTTGCCTTCGTGCGACGCCTTGTGCGCCAGCATCGGCGGACCAGCGATGTCACCGATGGCGAAGATGTGCGGCACATTGGTGCGCATCTGGCGATCGACCGGAATGAAGCCGCGATCGTTCACGGTGACCCCCGCGGCTTCCGCGCTGATGCGTTTGCCGTTTGGACTGCGACCCACCGCAACCAGCACCTTGTCGAAGAGCTGCGGCTGCGGCGCCTTCTCGCCTTCGAAAAACACTTTCAGGCCGCCGCGCTGCGCCTCGACCTTGGTCACCTTGGTCTTCACCAGGATCTGTTCGTAACGCTTGGTGATGCGCTTCTCCAGCGGCCGCACCAGGTCGCGATCGCAGCCGGGGATCAACCCTTCCGTGAGCTCGACCACGCTGACCTTGACGCCGAGCGCGGCATAAACCGTCGCCATTTCCAGTCCGATGATGCCGCCGCCGATCACCAGCAGCCGCTTGGGCAGGTCCAGCTCCAGCGCGCCGGTCGAATCGATGATGCGCGGATCGTCGGGAAGGCCCGGCAACTTGATGGACTCGGAGCCCGCGGCAATGATGCAGTTGGCAAAGGAAACGCGGCGTGCAGATCCGGAGCCCGCCTTGTCTTTTGCATCGGCGTTCGCATCTTGCGTCTGCGACACTTCGATCTCATGCGGCGACACGAATACGCCGGTGCCGCGGATGACTTCGACCTTGCGCTGCTTCGCCATCATCGCCAGGCCGCCGGTGAGCCGGCCGACCACTTTGCCCTTCCAGTCGCGCAACTTCGTAGCGTCGATCTTTGGCTTGCCGAAGCTGATGCCTGCACCGTGCATCTCTTCGGCTTCGTCGATCACCTTGGCGGCGTGCAGCAATGCCTTCGAAGGAATGCAGCCGACGTTGAGGCAGACGCCACCGAGCGTCGGCCAGCGTTCGACCAGCGCCACCTTCATGCCCAGATCGGCGGCACGGAATGCGGCGGTGTAGCCGCCGGGGCCGGCACCGAGCACGACCATGTCGAAGTCGTAGGAATGGGCGGCGGGCTTTGCGGCGCCCTCGGCCGTTGCAGGAGCAGGAGATGACGCAGTCGCAGCCGGTGGTTGACCTGCGTTTTCTGCAGTAGCCGGGGAAGAAGATGGTGCGGCGGCCGCATCCTTCGGTTGGCTTGCTGCAGCGGCAGGCGCAGATGAAGCTGCGTTCGCAACCGCTGGTTGCTCTGCCTTCTCTGCCGCGGGTGTCTGCGACGCGGATGCACCGGCTTCCAGCGTAACCACCAGGCTGCCCTTGGAAACCCGGTCGCCCTTCTTCACGGCCACCGACTTGACCACGCCGGCTTCCGACGAGGGCACGTCCATGGTCGCCTTCTCGGTCTCCAGCGTGACCAGCGACGTTTCGCGCTCGATGGTGTCGCCGGGCTTGACCAGAACCTCGATGACCTCGACGTCCTTGAAATCGCCGAGATCGGGAACCCGGACCTCCGTGCTCACGGTACCGCCTCCAGCAGGCCGTTCGCGTCAGCCAGTTTCTCGGCCAGGAAAGTGGTGAAGCGCGCACCGGCCGCGCCGTCGATCACCCGGTGATCGTAAGCGAACGTGAACGGCAGAATCAGCCGCGGCACGAACTGGCCGTCCTGGTAGACCGGCTTCATGGAAGAGCGCGCCACGCCGAGGATGGCAACTTCGGGTGCATTGATGATGGGCGTGAACGAAGTGCCGCCGATACCGCCGAGGCTGGACACCGTGAAGCTCGCCCCCTGCATCTCGGCGGCGCTGAGCTTGCCTTCGCGCGCCTTGGCCGAGAGCGTGGCCAGATCGCGGGCGATCTCGTAGATGTCCTTGCGATTCGCGTCGCGAATCACCGGCACCATCAGGCCATTGGGCGTGTCGGCCGCGAAACCGAGATGAATGTACTTTTTCAGGACCAGGTTCTGTCCGGCCGGATCGAGCGAGCTGTTCACCGTCGGAAATTCCTGCAGCGCCTTGACGCAGGCGCGCAGGATGAAAGCCAGCGGCGTGAGCTTGATGCCTTCCTGCGCCGCCTTGGCCTTGAGCCGGTTGCGCGCGGCTTCGAGCTCGGTGATGTCGGCTTCGTCCATCTGCCACACGTGCGGCACGTTGAGCCAGCTGGCCTGCAGGCGCGGCCCGGAAATCTTCTGGATCCGGCCCAGCGGCTTGACTTCGATGGCGCCGAACTTGGAGAAATCCACTTCCGGCACTTTGGGCAGCGCCGCGCCGCCAGACGTGCCGGAGACCAGGGCCTGCTTGACCCAACCCTTCACGTCTTCCGGTGTGATCCGGCCCTTGATGCCTGTGCCTTTGACTCGTCCGAGATCGACTCCGAGCTCGCGCGCGAAGCGACGCACCGACGGGCTTGCGTGCGCACGAGAGAACGCCGCTTCGTCGATCGTCGTCGATGCCGCAGCAGTGGCGGCAGGCGCAGCTACCGGTGCCTGGGGAGCCGCAGCGGCGGCGGCAGGAGCAGACGAAGGCGCTTCGGCCGCCGGGCGTTGTTCAGCAGGCTGCGCAGCCGCCGGTGCGCTCGCCGGTTTCGGTGCTTCAGGCGCCTTCTGTTCGGCGGGAGCTGCAGCAGGTGCCGCTTTCGCACCGGCTTCGAACGCAAGGATGGGGCTGCCTTTCGACACCCGGTCGCCCTTCTTCACCGCCACCGACTGCACCACGCCGGCGCCCGTGGACGGCACGTCGATGGTCGCCTTCTCGGTTTCCAGCGTCAGCAGGGGCGTATCGACTTCGATCGTATCGCCGGACTTGACCAGCACGTCGATGACTTCGACATCGTGGAAGTCGCCCAGATCGGGAACGAGGATGGACTCGGACATGATGCTCACTGACCGCCGCGGGCGGCGGTCCTCACTGCGTCACCGGATTGGGTTTGTCCGGATCGATGTTGAATTTCTTCATGCAGGCCTTCACGGTCGCCATGTCGAGCTTGCCCTCGTCGGCGAGCGCCTTGAGCGAGGCCAGCACGATGTGCGGCGCGTCGACCTCGAAGTGATGGCGCAACTGCGCGCGCGAATCGCTGCGGCCGTAGCCGTCAGTGCCCAGCACGACGTAGCGTCCCGGCACCCACTGGCGGATCTGATCCGGCACCGCTTTCATGTAGTCGCTGGCGGCGACGAAAGGTCCGCTGCGATCGCCCAGGCATTGCCGCACGTACGGCACCTGCGCGGTCTGGTCGGGATGCAGGAGGTTGTTGCGTTCGACATCGAGTGCCTCGCGACGCAGCTCGGTGAAGCTCGGCGCGCTGAACACGTCCGCCGGCACGCCGTAGTCCTTCTCGAGAATTTCCGCCGCCTTGATGACTTCGAGCAGGATGGTGCCGGCGCCGATCAGGTTCACGCGCACCTTGCCGCGGCCACCGCCCTGCAACAGGTACATGCCCTTGAGAATCCCCTGCTGCGCATCCTTGGGGATCGCCGGGTGCAGGTAGTTCTCGTTCATGCAGGTGATGTAATAGAAGACGTCTTCCTGCTCGGCATACATGCGGCGCATGCCGTCCTGGATCACGACCGCCAGTTCGTAGGCGAAGGTCGGATCGTAGGAAATGCAGTTGGGCACCGTCGAAGACAGCAGGTGGCTGTGGCCGTCCTGGTGCTGCAAGCCCTCACCCGCGAGCGTCGTGCGCCCGGCGGTCGCGCCGACCAGAAAGCCGCGCGCCTGGCTGTCGCCGGCCGCCCAGATGAAATCGCCGACGCGCTGGAAGCCGAACATGGAATAGAAGATGTAGAACGGCACCATGTTCACGTTGTTGTTGGTGTAGGCGGTGCCGGCGGCGATGAACGAGGCCAGCGCGCCGCCCTCGTTGATGCCCTCTTCCAGGATCTGGCCCTTCTTGTCTTCCTTGTAGAACATCAGCTGGTCCGAATCCTGCGGCGTGTACAGCTGGCCCATCGACGAATAGATGCCGATCTGGCGGAACATGCCTTCCATGCCGAAGGTGCGCGCCTCGTCCGGAATGATGGGCACGACGTGCTGGCTGATGTTCTTGTCCTTCAACAGCACCTGCAGGATGCGCACCAGCGCCATGGTGGTGGAGAACTCGCGATCGCCGGAGGACTGCAGCAGCGAATCGAATGCTTCGAGCGGCGGCACCGTCAACGCCGGCGCCTGGTGACGGCGCTGCGGCAGCGAACCGCCGAGCCGCTCGCGACGCTCGCGCAGGTACTTGATTTCCGGGCTGTCGTCCGCGGGCTTCTTGAACGACGCGTTGGCGACTTCCTCGTCGGAGGCATCGATGAAGATGCGCTTGCTGAACTGCTTGAGCGCCTCGTCGTCGAGCTTCTTCTGCTGGTGGGTCGGGTTCAGGCTCTCGCCCCAGCGGCCCATCAGGAAGCCCTTCACCGTCTTGGCGAGAATCACCGTCGGCTGGCCCTTGTGCCGGGTTGCCGCTTCATAGGCGTTCCACACTTTCTTGTAGTCGTGGCCGCCGCGGTTCAGGCGCCAGATGTCGTCGTCCGACATGGTGGCGACCATTTCCTTGAGTTCAGGATACTTGCCGAAGAAATGCTCGCGCGTGTACGCGCCACCCTTGGCCTTGAAGTTCTGGTATTCGCCGTCGACACACTCTTCCATTACACGCTGCAGCAGGCCCTTGGTGTCGCGCGCCAGCAGCGGATCCCAGCGTGAGCCCCACAATACCTTGATGACGTTCCAGCCGGCGCCGAGGAAGGCGGCCTCCAGCTCCTGGATGATCTTGCCGTTGCCGCGCACCGGTCCGTCCAGGCGCTGCAAGTTGCAGTTGACGACGAAGACCAGGTTGTCGAGCTTCTCGCGCACCGGCATGGTGATCGCGCCCATCGATTCCGGCTCGTCCATTTCGCCATCGCCGAGGAAGGCCCACACCTTGCGATCGGACTCCGGCACGATGCCGCGATGCTCCAGGTAGCGCTGAAAGCGCGCCTGGTAGATCGCCATCATCGGCCCCAGGCCCATCGACACGGTGGGGAACTGCCAGAAATCCGGCATCAGCCAGGGATGCGGATAGGAGCTCAGGCCCTGATCGCTCGCCACTTCCTGGCGGAAATACTGCAGGTTCTCGTCGCTCAGCCGGCCTTCGAGGTAGGCGCGCGCATAAATGCCGGGAGAGGCGTGACCCTGGATGTAGATCATGTCGCCCGGATGCTGGTCGGACGGCGCGCGCCAGAAATGGTTGAAACCGACTTCGTACAGCGTGGCCGCCGAAGCGTAGGTGGCGATGTGGCCACCGTATTCGGAACTGCGGCGGTTGGCCCTGACCACCATCGCCATCGCGTTCCAGCGGATGTAGGCCTCGATCCGCCGCTCGATGGTGCGGTCGCCCGGATAGTCCTTTTCCTGACCGCCGGAGATCGTATTGACGTAGGCCGTGTTCGGCTTGAACGGCAGATAGGCGCCGGAACGGCGTGCGTAATCGATCAGACGTTCCAACAAGAAATGCGCACGCTGCGCGCCGTGAGTCTTCAGAACCGAGTCGATCGACTCCAGCCATTCCTTGGTTTCTTGAGGATCCAGATCGTCGAAGCGGGAGGGTTCGGACATGCTGACTGCTACTGGAGAAAGAGCCCACGTATCATCGGAGTTTGCATTTTGGGCGTCAAGGAAACCAACCACGTGGAACTGCTTCCTGCACAGCGCAACATACGGATTGAACAACGACGTTCGAGCTTCAACGAACGCAGCCTGCGCGCTCACGATGCCGCCGTCGTCATTTGTGATCGAGAGCACATTCCGGCCAGCCTGAGCGAATTGCCCTTCGGCGCGACATTGCAGCGCCTGCTCGAGAAAGCGCACTCGCGCAGCGGCATGACAATGTTGAGCACGCGCGTAACGACGGATTCGATCCCGCTCGTCGTCGTGTTCGTGCGCAAGGAAACATCAGCGTTCGAGCATTTGTCGCTGGCAAACAAAGTGTGGAAGGAGCTCGCCGGCTCCGCACCCTCGCGCGTGCTGTTCACCACCCACAGGATCGACGCTGCGCAATCGGGCGCGATACTCGAAGCAATGGTTGCCGCGGCCCTTGCCGGCTCGGCAGCCATGCCCACGATGAAATCCAAGCCTGCGCGCCCGCGAGCGCTGCGCGCGATAACACTCCTGGGCACCAGTACCAAGGTAGACGTCGAGCGCTGTCTCGCCATCGACGCGGGCAATCATCTCGCCCGCTGGCTCACGACATTGCCGCCGAACGTTCTCAACAGCAGCAACTACCGTCGTGCGCTCGGCACGCTGGCGCGACAACACCGATGGAACATGCGCTTCTTCGACGAAGCGGCGCTCAAGCGACTGGGTGCCGGCGCATTCCTCGCCGTGGCTCGCGCCAATTCGCATCGTGCCGCTGGCATCGTGCGCCTGCGCTATCGGGCAACGAAGCGGCGCGGCGCGATCCCGCGACTGGCGCTCGTCGGCAAAGGCATCTGTTTCGATACCGGCGGCATCAATCTCAAGTCACACAAAGGCATGTACAGCATGCACGAGGACATGCAGGGCAGCGCCGTCGCCGTCGGCACGCTGTTGGCGCTGAGCGAGCTGCAGGTGCCCTTCGATATCGATTGCTGGCTGGCCATCACCGAGAACGAAACGGGCGCACTCGCCTATCGGCCGCAGGAAGTGGTCACGGCCGTCAACGGCCTCACCATTCAAGTCGCGCATAGTGATGCCGAAGGGCGCATGGCACTGGCCGACACGCTGGCGCTGGCCGCTCGCGAGCAGCCGGCGCTGATCATCGACTACGCAACGCTCACCGGCGCCTGCATTACGGCGCTGACCGAACGCTACAGCGGCATCTTCACCAACCGGCCCGACTGGCATCAGCTGCTGCAACGCGCCGGCCGCGACAGCGGCGAGCGCGTCTGGCCGTTTCCGATGGACGAGGACTTCGACAGCGACCTGGACTCGCCCATCGCCGACATTCTGCAATGCACGCCCGACAGCAAGGGCGACCACATTCTCGCGGCCCGCTTCCTCAATCGCTTCGTGCCGCAGCAGACGCCCTGGATCCACGTCGACCTGGCGTCCGGCAACCGCAGCGGCGGACTGGCGCACGTTCCGACGGATTTCACCGGGTTCGGCGTGCGCTTCACCACGCAGCTGCTGCTCGATGGGGACCTGCTGCGCCCGGGGGCCAAAAGAGTTCGGCCCTGAAGCGCATTTGCGGTTAATCTTGCCGCGACCAAGTTCCTCCAAGTCCGTATGCAAACGATCCGACTGCTGCGCCCCGATGATTGGCATCTGCACCTGCGCGACGGCGCACAACTTGCGAGCGTAGTGCCGTTCACCGCGCAGCAGTTCGCCCGCGCCGTCATCATGCCCAACCTGAAACCGCCGGTAACGACGGTGGCGCAGGCCCAGTCCTATCGCGAGCGGATTCTTCAGGCAGTGCCCGCGCCGCTTCGGTTCGAGCCGCTGATGACGCTCTATCTCACCGACACCACGACGCCGCAGGAAATCCGCGCAGCGCGGGAGAGCGGCTTCATCGTCGGCGCGAAGCTGTATCCGGCAGGCGCCACCACGCATTCGGACGCTGGCGTCACGGCCATCGAGAAGATCTACCCGGCGCTCGAGGCGATGGAGGACTGCGGCCTGATCCTGCAGGTCCACGGCGAAGTCACCGACCACGATGTCGATGTGTTCGATCGCGAGTGCGTGTTCATCGATCGCATCCTGGTGCGCGTGGCCGAGCGCTTCACACGCCTGAAGATCGTGTTCGAACACGTGACGACGCGCGAAGCCGTGCAATTCGTCACCAGCGCCCGGCCGGGCGTGGGCGCAACGATCACGCCGCAGCATCTGCTGCTGAACCGCAATGCCATCTTTCAGGGCGGCATCCGGCCACACCACTATTGCCTGCCCGTCCTCAAGCGCGAGCGTGACCGCCGCGCACTGATCGAAGCGGCCACCAGCGACGACGCGAGATTTTTCCTCGGCACCGACAGCGCACCGCATGCGCGACATACGAAAGAAGCAGCTTGCGGCTGCGCCGGCGTCTTCTCGGCGCATGCGGCCATCGAGCTGTACGCCGAAGCGTTCGAGGCAGCCGGCAGGCTCGATCGCCTGGAGGCGTTCGCTTCGCTGCGCGGCCCAGACTTCTATGACCTGCCGCGCAATACGGATCGCATCACCCTGGAGCGTGTCGCCTGGACGCCGCCAGCCTCGTATACGTTCGCCACGGATGAAATCGTGCCGTTCCGCGCCGGCGAATCCATCGCCTGGCGGCTCGCACAGGGGACTGCCGCTTGAACGCCGAGATGAACGAGACTTTGCCGATGGCACGGCGCTTCCGCGGCTTTCTGCCCGTGGTCATCGACGTGGAATGCGGCGGCTTCAATCCGAACACGGACGCCTTGCTGGAAATCGCCGCGGTGCTGGTCGAGATCCAGGCCGACGGCTCGCTCAAGACGGGCGAAGGCTGGCGCTATCACGTGCAGCCGTTTCCGGGCGCACGCATCGAGGCTGCATCGCTCGCGGTGAACGGCATCGACCCGCACCATCCGCTGCGGCCCGCCCTGCCGGAAAAAGAAGTGCTGACGCGCCTGTTCAAGGACATCCGCCAGGCGATGAAGGACAACGATTGCACCCGTGCGGTGCTGGTGGGACACAACGCCTACTTCGACCTGAACTTCCTCAATGCCGCCGTGGCGCGCACCGGCATCAAGCGCAATCCATTTCACCCGTTCTCGTGCTTCGACACCGCCACGCTGGCCGGGGTGGTGTTCGGCCAGACGGTGCTGGCCAAAGCGCTGCAGGCGGCAGGCATCGCCTGGGATTCGAGCGAGGCGCACTCGGCGCTGTACGACGCCGAGCGCACCGCGCAGCTGTTCTGCCGGGTGTGCAATCGACTCGGCCGGGTGCCATAGGCGCCCCCGACCGGGAAGCCTTACTTGGCTTCCGCCAACACCTTCTGCAGCTCGCCGCTGTTGTACATCTCGATGATGATGTCCGAGCCGCCGAGCAGCTCGCCGTTCACGTACAGCTGCGGATAGGTGGGCCAGTTCGAGTACTGCTTGAGCGCCTCGCGCAGCTCCGGGTCCTCGAAAATGTTCACGTGGCCGAAGCTGACGCCGCTGGCGCTCAGGGCCCGCACCGCAGCGGCGGAAAAGCCGCATTGCGGGAAGTCCGGCGTACCCTTCATGTAGAGCAGCACCGGGTTGGAAGACAGTTGCGATTTGATGCGTTCGATGACGTCCACGGACAGGTACCTTTCAAAGGGTTGGATCGTTAACCAAGACCGGCCTGGCGCCGTTCCTGCGCCCTGCGGCACACCTCGCGCTGCTGCTCGGCGGACAGGCGTGACCATTCGGCAATCTCGCTCAGGGTGCGACCGCAGCCGATGCAGATGCCGCGGGGGTCCAGGGTACACACCTTGATGCAGGGCGAAGGGACGCTGGACGATGGCAACGGCTCGAAGCTCATAAGCAGTCCGCACGGCTGCGCGGCGGCAACTCGGGCGGGATTGTGCGGACATTGGATTATGGGGACCGCGCGCTCATTCTTCAACGGCAGCGGGCGGACGGCGCCAACCGCCGCCTGGATCCGGGGCAGCGGCGGGGCAAAAGTCCAGGCACTCGAATAGCCCGCACGCAGCACGACCGAGGCAAGAACGCACTCCGCGTCCCACAATGCCTGTGATTTAATCGCCGCCATGGCTACGAATCACCAGCTGCCGCCCGATCTCGAAGAACAAGTCGCCCGCGCACTCGCCGAAGACATCGGCTCCGGCGACCTCACGGCATCACTGATACCCGCGACCCGACAGGCGCGCGCAACGGTCATTTCGCGTGAACCTGCGATTCTGTGCGGGCGCGCGTGGTTCGATGCTGTGTTCCGGCAGCTCGACCCCACCATCAAGGTGACCTGGCGAGTGAACGAGGGCGAGCGCGTCGCACCCGACCAAGTGCTGTGCGAGATGACCGGCGGCGCCCGCACCCTGCTTACGGGCGAGCGCACGGCACTCAATTTCCTGCAGTTGCTGTCTGCGACCGCGACCGCGACCGGAAGGTATGTCGACGCCATTGCCGGCACCCGAGCTCGGGTACTCGACACACGCAAAACACTGCCTGGGCTGCGGCTCGCGCAGAAATACGCGGTGCTCTGTGGCGGTGGCGTCAATCACCGCATCGGCCTGTTCGACGCCATTCTGGTGAAGGAAAACCACATTGCCGCCGCCGGCTCCATTGCCGCGGCAGTGGCGCATGCGCGCGATATCGCGGGCAAGGCCGTCGTGGAAGTCGAAGTGGAGAGCCTGGACGAGTTGAACCAGGCGCTGGCAACGGACATCGATCGCGTGCTGCTGGACAACTTCACGCTGGAGCAGTTGCGCGAGGCCGTGCGCCTGACGCAGGCGACCAGTCGCCGGGTCGAGCTGGAAGCCTCAGGCAACGTTTCGCCGGAAACCATCGGGCCGATCGCCGCCACCGGCGTCGACTTCATCAGCATCGGCGGCCTGACCAAGCATGTTCAGGCCATCGATCTTTCCATGCGCTTCGTGATGGACCGGGGTTGACGCCGCGGCGCGGCGTCAACGGTGCTTCTTCGACAACGCCAGCCGATCGGCTGGCGCGTCCCGGTCGTTCGAGGATTACTTCAGGTTTGCCGCGGCGAACTCGTAGTTGGCCAGGCGGTTCAGGAAGTTCTCGGTGAAGTCCGGCCGGCGGTTGCGGAAGTCGACGTAGTAGGCGTGCTCCCAGACGTCCAGCACCAGCAGCGGCTTGCCTTCGCCCGTGGCCAGCGGCGTGCCGGCATTCGGCGTCTTGGTGATCTTGAGCTTGCCGTCCTTCGCCAGCACCAGCCAGGCCCAGCCCGAGCCGAACTGGCCCAGTGCCGCCGCCTTGAACTGCGCCTTGAACTGATCGACGCCGCCGAAGTCCGCGACCAGCTTCTGCTCCAGCGCCGACGGGATCACGCCGCCGTTGTCGGCCGACAGCGAATTCCAGAAGAAGCTGTGGTTCCAGTGCTGCCCGGCATTGTTGAATACCGGCGTCAGCTCTTCCTTGCCGCTGGACAGTGCGATCAACTCCTCCAGCGATTTGCCTTTCAGCGCATCGTTCTTCTCCACCAGGCCGTTGAGCGCGGTGATGTACGCCTGATGATGCTTGCCGTGATGCAGCTCGAGGGTTTCCTGGCACATGCCGCGCTCGGCCAGCGCGCCGTAGGAATAAGGAAGGGTGGGCAGGGTAAAGCTCATGAACGATCTCCCGGATTGATGTCGGTGCGCACCAGCGCACCTTCCATTCTCGTGACCCAATTGCGACCGCGGCTCGGACGATGCAGTCCCGAAACCGCGCACGGCCGCCGTCGAGAATGTGGATGAGGGGTTGGGGGCGAACCCGCAACGGCTTCGGACCTGAAAGCCCCTGGAGCCGATGCACGACTCGCCTCGCATCGTCTTGGGAAAGTAGCAGCCACGTCGCACTGCCGCAAGGTTGAGCGATGCGGGTTACCGAAAAGCCGGCGGAAAAATCGACGATCGGCGGAAGATCCCGCCGGCGCCTTCAGTTGCTCCTGGCTTCTCCCGCTGCAACGCGCAATACGCGCTGCGGGACCCCGATGCCGTAACCCTGAGCGTAGTCCACGCCGAGACTGCGCAGCATCTCGATGATCTCGACGTTCTCGGCGAACTCGGCGATGGTCTGCTTGCCGGTGAGATGACCGATCTCGTTGATGGAACGCACCATTTCCCGATCGATGGGATCGTGCAGGATCTCCTTGACGAAGCTGCCGTCGATCTTGAGGAAATCCACCGGAAAGTGCTTGAGATAGCCGAACGAGGACAGTCCGGTGCCGAAATCGTCGAGCGCGAAACGGCAACCCAGTTCCTTGAGCGCATGGATGAAACGGTTGGCCTGCGAGAAGCTGGCGATGGCCGCGGTCTCGGTGATCTCGAAACAGATCTTGGAGGCGTCGATGCCGCTGCGATGAAAGTGGTCGATCACGAACGGCAGGAACTTGTCGTCGCCCAGGCTCTGGCCGGACAGGTTGATCGAGCACATGGCCAGCTTCTCGCGCTCGTCCGCTTCCGAGACCAGCCAGCGCAGCGCGTGCTCGATCACCCAGCGATCGATGTTCGGCGTCAGGCCGTAGCGTTCGGCGGCGGTGATGAACTGATCGGGCGCGACGATCTTGCCCGCCTCGTCGCGCATGCGCAGCAGCAACTCGTAATGCAGGCCCTGATCCTGGCTCTGCAACGGCTGGATCACTTGCCGGAAGATTTCGAAACGACCGTCTTCGAGCGCGTTGTTGATGCGGGCGGCCCACTGCATTTCGCGACGCCGGCGCATCAGGTCGATGTCGTTCTCCTGGAAACTGTAGACGCGGTTGCGACCTGTTTCCTTGGCCGCGGCGCAGGCGCTGTCGGCTGCCGACAGCAGTCCGGCCGCGTCTTCGTTTTCCGCCGAAATCGGCACTACGCCGAGACTGGCGCCGAGCCGGAAGGTGCGCTCTTCCCACACGAACTTGTAGTTGCAGATCGCTTCGCGCAGCGCCTCGGCGTTACGCACGCCTTCGTCGAGCGAGCAGCTCTCCAGCAGGATGCCGAATTCATCGCCGCCCAGCCGCGCCACCGTGTCGCGCCAGCGGATCTTGGATTTCAGTAGCGCGCCAACCTGACCGAGCAGCGCATCGCCGGCGCTGTGGCCGCAGTTGTCGTTGATGATCTTGAACTGGTCGAGATCGACGTGGCACAGCACGTACGAAGCCTCGCGTGCCCGCGCACTCTTCAGCGCCCGCTCCAGACGCGACTCGAACTCGCGGCGATTCACGAGCCCGGTGAGGATGTCGTGGCTGGCGTGATAGGACAGCTTGCGATTCAGCTCGCGACTTTCACTGACGTCGTGGAACACCAACACGCCGCCGGAAACTGCACCGCCGCCATCGCGGATCGGCGAGGCACAGCTTTCGATGTACAGCTCGTTGCCGTCGCGCCGGATCAGCAACGTCGGGCGCACCGATTTGATCGCACGCGAACGACGAATCGCGACTGCCAGCGGGTTCTCCAGCGGCTCGCAGGTTTCTTCGTGGAAGCTGCGGAAGATTTCGTCGATGACCCGGCCCTGGGCGTGCTCCAGGCGCCAGCCGGTCAGTTGCTCCGCCACCGGGTTCAGGTACTCGATACGGCAGCCCGAATCGGTGGTGATCACGCCGTCGCCGATGGACTGCAACGTGATCTGGGCGCTTTCCTTCTCCTTGAACAGCGCCTCTTCGTACAGCTTGCGCTCGGTGACATCCAGATCGACGCCGACGATGCGGCGCGTGCGTCCATGTTCATCGACGCGCGCCTTGGCCCGGCTGACGACCCACAGCCAGACGCCATCGCGATGCTTGAGGCGATGCACGCTCTCGAACAGCGGTTCCTTGCCCGACAGGTGATCGCGCAACGCCGTCTGGACGCGCGGCAGGTCCTCGGGGTGCACCAGCTGCTGCCAGTCCACCAGCGGTTCGATCTCCTCGTCCGAATAGCCCAGCATGGATCGCCAGCGCGGCGAGAAGTAGGTAGTGGTTTTCTCCAGGTCGAAATCCCACAAGCCGTCGTTCGCGCCGTGCAGCGCCAGTTCGCTGCGCTCCTCCAGGTCGTCGAACTGCGTACGGTAGTGCGCGCGCTCCAGGCCACTGGCGTAGCTGGCTCCCAGGAGTTTGAGCATCAGGTGCAGGTTCGCGTCCCAGCTTTCGCGCGGCCGGGTCGAACACATGGCGATGAAACCGCCGATGCGGCCGCGAACCGCAAAGCCGACCAGCAGTACCGCGCCAACCTGGAGCGCTGCGAACCTGCCCGCCTCCGCCGTCAGTTCGCGGCGCGGCCGGGCAGTGTCACGAATTTCGACAATACGCAGATGCTCGAGCCGCCTGCGCAGAAACGGCAGCTGTTCCAGCGACTCGCCCTGAAAGCGCTCCGGGTTGAACGTGGCGAACAGGCTGGCGGCGCCGACCACCCGCTCGATATTCTGCTGGCGCGAATCGAAGCGGGCGATGAAGAAGGTGTCGAGGCCGGCTGCTTCACGCAACGCTTCGAGATTCTGGCGGATGGTCAGGTCGGCGTTGTCAGCCGGAAAACTCTGGAAATCGACTGCGGCCTTGGTCAGCAGCACTTCCAGTCCGACCTTGGAACGGCGCGGGCGAACGGCGGTACGGGCGGAGAACAGTTCCGCGGGGGAACCCGGGGGTTCGAGCTCGACTGAAGGTGTCGGATCGCTTGCCATCGCGTGCCTGTCCGTTTACGAGACAACGGCCTTTGGACACGCCTGGACGACTTGCAGACCGGTCGGCACCAACGACGTTCCTCCCCGCGCCATGCTCGAATGAAGATTCTCGAAATAATGTGAGCGAAAAGCGGCTGCGCCGATTGTGGCACAGGGATTATGGCGAGCATAGCGGTCGCGGCCTCATCCCAAAGACGATGTTCGGCTCAGACACCTCCGCACACGTGCATCCACACGCGCTTTGTAATTCTTAGCGACACTCTCAGCGCCGAGTCGGCGGCGTATAGGCGAAAGCGGCGTCGGGACGACCTTTCGCGACGCAGCCCGCGTCCGCTTGGCCAGTCACCAGGAACCACTGTTGACGATTCGCAGCGCCCGCCTCGTGCGCCGTTGCCGTCGCAAAGCACATATCTCGTATGCGGCCATCGACGAGCAGCACGCGTCCCGGCTTGGCCGCGAGCCAGACCGCCGCATCGGCCGCTTCCTGTTCCGGCTCGCGCCATCTTGCGTGACCGAAATTGACGATGGGCCGAGTGAGCTGCAGCAGGTACTGTTCTTTGTAGGCAACAAAGCCCAGCTCCGGCACATCCCGGGTCAGCGACTCCACCTCTTGAATGAAGCCGCGGCCCGAGCGTGCATCGTTCATGGCCGGATTCACCCAGAAACTCACGATCAGCAGCACCGCCGTCAGCGTCAGCCCATAGGCAGCGAATCCTCGCTTGGGCCGCGCCGAAATACAGGCCAGAGCGGCCAGCGCGCCCATGGCGAACAATGGCGCGATCGCATCGATCTCGTAGGTTTCGAGAATCTTCTGGTGCTCATGCTGATTGGTGAGCAGGAAGATCGCGCCGCCCAGCGTGACCACCGCGATCACGCAGGCCAGTCCGAACAATGTGTGCTGCGCGCCACGGCGCTGTGCGATCGCCGCCAACCAGGGAGCAGCAGCGATAGCAAAAGCTGGTAGAGCGGGCAAAACATACACGCCGCGCTTGCCTCTGCTGAAGGTGAAGAACAACACCACCAGCACCACCCACACCAGCGGCAGGAACACGCGCAGGTCGCGCCCGCGAAAATCCTCTCGCCAGCGCGGCACCAGCCAGGGCAGCAATACGGTCAACGGCAGCCACAGCCCCGGAATGACGTTGACGATGAAGTACCAGAACGGCTCGTGGTGATGCCAGGCGGCGGCGTAGCGATTCACCGTCTGCCCGAACAGGATTTCATTGCGATAGGCCTGCAATGCCGGATCGCCGTTGGCCGCCAGCAGCATTGGCGCCAGCCAGATCGAAACGGCCGCCACCAGTGCCAGCGGGCCGAGCGCCCAACGCCAGCCACCTGCTGTGACTGGCCGCGGCTGCCACGCGCCGCGCCGTGTGAACGCGTAAGGAATCAGTACCAGCAACGGCAGGAAGCCGACGCCCTTGGTGATGATGCCGAGTCCCGCCGCCGCCCAGCCAATCGTGTACCACTTCCACGATGGCCCGAGCAGGCAATGGCGCAGCAGCCCGTACAGGCTCAGCGTAGTGAAGAACAGCAGCGTCGCATCGATCTGCGCCTGTCGCGGCTGCCAGACAAATTGCACCGTCCCCAGCAGCGCCAACGCCGCCGCCAGGCCGGTCTCACGATTCCACAAACGGCGTGCCAGGTCATAGACCAGGATGACGCAGCCCAACCCCGCCAGCACCGACGGCAACAGGAACGCGAAGCGCAGCGAGCCGGTAAGTACCAGCGCCGTGGATATCAGCCAGAAAAACAACGGCGGCTTGTCCGCATAAACATCGCCACCGACCTGGGGAATGAGCCACTGGTGGTTGGCTACCATGTCGCGTGCAATCAGCGCGAAGCGCGGCTCGTCCGCAGGCCACGGATCGCGCAGGCCCATGCCGGTCGCGATCAGCAGCAACACCAATCCGCACAGCCAGAACAGATCCAGGCGCACTTCGTGCGCGCCGCTTTTTCCGGGACGCAGTAGCTGCGCAATGAGCCGATTCATGACGTTGATTATTGTTCGCTAACGCGGGTGTGGGGAGGATTGCGGCGGATCAGCCAGCGCACGCCGAACAGGTCGACGATGCCGACCCATAGGCGATTGTGCAGACCGTACTTGGAGGATCCTTGTGTGCGCGGACGATGACGCACCGGCACGGAAATCACCTGCGCGCCGGCTCGCTGAAACAGCGCCGGCAGGAACCGGTGCATGTGGTTGAAGCGCGGCAGTTCGAGGAAGGTCGCGCGGTGCATGAGCTTGATGCCGCAGCCGGTATCGGGCGTGCCGTCCTTCAGCATCCAGCCGCGCACGCCGTTGGCGACGCTCGAAGAAACCTTACGCAGCCAGGCATCCTTGCGGGTCGCTTTGCGATTGCCCATCACCAGCTTCAGGTTTTCCCCGGCAACCGCTTGCGCGGCGATCAGCGCGGGAATGTCGGCGGGATCGTTCTGCCCATCGCCATCGAGCGTCGCAATCCACTCTGCCTTTGCCGCGCGGACACCGGTGTGCACAGCCGCGCTCTGGCCGCTGCGCACCGAGTGCTGTAACAAACGAATCTCGGGAATTCCATTGGCGCGCGCCGCCAGCACCTTGGCAACCGTCGCATCGGTGCTGCCGTCATCGACATAAATGATCTCGAACGGCCGGTATCCGCTCAGCGCCGCCTGGATCTCCCGGGCCAGCGGCTCGACATTGTCCGCCTCGTTGCAAACCGGGATTACGACTGAAATTTTCATGGGCGCGAGTATATAGAAGGCCTGCTGCGGTGAGCGCACCTCGCGACGCGTACGCGTTGTGCCAGCAGTGTTTCATCCGCAGGTGCCCTGCTCTATCCTCCTTGCCGGGTTCCACACCCGACCGACAGCCGCCTGACATGTCCGCCCAGCGTCCCCACCGTCATTCTCACGCCCACCCGCACGATCATTCGCAGGGTCATACGCATGACCATGCTCACGATCATGCGCACATCCCCGAAAGCGGCGGGCGCCTGCTCGGCTTCTCACTGCTGCTGACGGCGGGCTTCATGCTGGTGGAGTTTGCCGGCGGGCTGATCGCCGGATCGCTGGCGCTGCTGGCGGATGCCGGGCACATGCTGACCGACGCGGCCGCACTGGCGCTGGCATGGGCCGCGGTTCGGATTGCCGGCCGACCTGCCGACGCACGTCGCACCTTCGGCTATCAGCGGCTACGCGTGCTGGCGACGTTCGTGAACGGCTGTGCGCTGTTGTTCATCACCGCCTGGATCGCCATCGAGGCGGTCCAGCGCTTCATTGCACCGGCGCCCGTCAACGGCTCCATCATTCTCTGGATCGGCAGCACCGGGCTGGCGATCAACCTGCTGGTGTTCGCGCTGCTGCGTCGTGGCGACTCCCACGACATGAACGTTGCCGCGGCGACGCTGCACGTGCTGAGCGATCTGCTCGGGTCGGTGGCCGCCATCGTCGCCGCGCTGGTCATCATGGCCACCGGCTGGACGCCGATCGATCCGCTGCTCTCGCTGCTGGTCTGCGCGTTGATCGTGCGCAGCGCCTGGTCGCTGATCCGTCGTTCGGCCCACATCCTGCTGGAAGGCTCACCGGACTGGCTCGACCCTGGTGAGCTGCGCAGCACGCTGGAAGCGCGGATTCCGGCCATTCGCGATGTGCACCACATTCACTGCTGGCTGGTCGGGCCGCAGGAAACGCTGTTGACCATGCACGCCTCGGTCACGGCCAATGCGGATCATTCGGCGGTATTGCGGGAAGCCAAGGCCGTGCTGGCCGAGCGCTATGGCATCAATCACGCCACGATCCAGATCGAGCCGGACGACTGCGTCGATGCGGACTGCGGCAAGACTGCTCACTCATCGCTGCCCCTCTCCCACGGGGAGAGCGGCGACCGCAAGCGCAACGCCAACGCGTAGCTCTACTTCCGCTCCAGCGCCTGCTTCGCTTCCCGATAGGTGGCCAGCATCCGCTGCTCCATCTCCAGCTGCAGCGCCTCCATCTGCTCATCGCTCATCTCAGCCGGCGGAAAACAAGGCTCACCTAGAGCAATGCAGACGCGGCTGAACGGCAGCGGCAACACGAATTTGTCCCAGGTTTTGAGCACGCGCGCAGGGCGCGCAGCGAATGCGACCGGAATCACTGGTTTGCCGGAAAGCTGCGCGGCGAAGATCGCGCCCGGCTTGAACTTGAAGCGTGGCCCACGCGGGCCGTCCGGCGTCACGGCTGGCGAGATGCCTTCTTTCTCAATCGCCGCATGCGCGCCGCGTACCGCGCGCAGTCCGGTGTATGTGCCGGACCCACGCACAACTTTTGCACCGTAAGAAAGCGCCAACATCGTCGGCGCTTCGCCGTCCACCGACGGCGAGATCATGAATCCTGGCTTGATCGGCTTCGCATGCCGGCTGACGAGAAAGCGCGCACACACCAGCAGGTGTTGATGCCAGCAAACCGGTACTACCGCACCGTGCTCACGCACCAGCGCCTGGAAACGCTCCAGACCGACGAAGCGCGTCCGCGACGTCCACCACAGAAGCTCGACCAGCAGCTTCGCGATGCCGACCAGGATGCGGTACAGAAACAGACGGGCGGGCGTGAGGCGCCGCTTCGATTTTGTTCGTTTGGCCACCACGTGCGCTTGTGTGCCTCGAGAACGCGAACGCCGCGCAGGGCGCGGCGTTATTTGAAAGTGGTGCCGGAGAGAGGATTTGAACCCCCGACCCGCGCATTACGAATGCGCTGCTCTACCAGCTGAGCTACTCCGGCGCGAAGGGGGCGGAAGTATACGGAAAGAAGTCAGGCGCGGGTAGCTTGGAGTCGCGGATCGTTTGCACCGCAGGCAGGAGCGCTTGCGGGCGCTTAATTCCGGGCGCGGACAGCGACTTTCCAGCAATCCGACCAACGACGGAAGACCGAGCGGTGGCCGAGCCAGCCGCGTCCGGGCAGCTATTTGCCGTCCGCGGCTCGCTTCTTCCTGAGCCGGATGACCACCTCGACGGTCTCCGCCTCCATGCCCTCGGGCAGCGCCGGGAAGCGGCTGAAGGCGATGTCGTCCGGGTGGATGTCGCACAGCTCGCCGGTTTCCAGATCGTGGAAATGATGATGCGGCGCGCGGGTGGAGTCATAGACCGAGCGCTCCGGATCCAGATGGATCTGCCGCACCAGGCCGCTGCGCGCCAGCACCTTCAGCGTGTTGTAGACGGTGGCCTTGGAGACCCGCTCCCCGCCCAGGCGCAGCGCGGCCAGGATCTGCTCGGCCGTCATGTGCGTGGGGGCTTTCATCAGGATTTCGGCCACCCGCACCCGCTGCTCGGTGGGCTTCAGGCCATGCAGCTGCAATTCGCCGGCGATGGCTTCCCGGGTCAAGGGCCGCTGGGGGAACTGGGCTTGGGAAAACGGGTGATTCTGGCTGCTCACGGTCGTCCCGTATCTTGAAAAACTCGCCCGCAGCATACCTCCCTTGGGCGGCCGTTTGTATCGGCAATGCGCAATCGCCGCGCCGTTTTTCAGGGCAAACCGCCCGGAAAATCGCCATTACCGCATCCGCAAGCCCCTTACCCTGCCCTACGGAAGGACCTGACATAAGGAGCGCAGGATGCGCGCGGTAGCCCGGGGCGTAACTCTGGTGGAGCTGGCGACGTCGCTGGCGATCATCGCCATCCTGGCGACGGTCGCCGTGCCGGGCTTCAATGCCCTGCGCTACAGCAGCGAGCGGGCCGCCGCCGTAAACAGCTTCGTCCACGCCATCTACCTGGCTCGCAGCGAGGCGATCAAGCGCGGCCAGGTGGTCACCCTCTGCAAGTCCGTCGACGGCCAGACCTGCGCAGACCGGGCAGCCGAATGGCGCAGCGGCTGGATCGTGTTCGTGAACAGCGACCGCGACGATCCACCGCAGCGCGCTTCCGGCGAACCCCTGCTGCAGGCATATGCGGGATGGCCAGGCGGACACATCGTCTCGAATCGTGAGGCCTATTCCTTTCGGGCGTACACCCAGGCCGTGGTCAATGGGACCGTGGTGTTCTGCGACCCTCGGGGTAGTGCGCAGGCTCGTGCAGTCATCATCAGTCACACCGGACGCCCCCGGGTGGCGCAGCGCGATGCGAGCAACAAGCCGCTGCGGTGCCCAGCTTAGGTGACAGCCCCTTGGCGGTATCAGCAAGGGGAGCCTGTAGACTACGCGGCCATTGCAGCCACCGGATCGAGGCCACCCTGCGCAATTTGCCGCCAAAGCGATTCAGTCCATCCCGCAGCGCAGGCATTCCGGCCGGGCCCGCGGCCGGCCGTGGCTTCACCATCATCGAGATCCTGACCGCGGTGCTGGTGATCGCCATCGGTCTCATCGGCATCGCAGCCCTGTACAGCGAGGCATTGCAGACGGAGTTGGGAACGAATCCGCGCGCGCAGGCGGCACGGCTGGCGCAGCAGATGGCCGACCGGGTGAATGCCAATGCAGTCGGGCGCGTGGGCTATGCCAGCGTGGTCGGCGTGCTGTGCACGACCGGCGCTAAAAAAGACACGAAGCCACAGACCGCCGCCGCGCAGGAAGCAGCGTGCTGGCAGGACGAGGTCCAACAGAAGCTGCCGAACGGCACCGGCGCGATTACCCGGGACCTGTCGACCAATCCGCCAACCTTTGTGATCGCGGTGAGCTGGTCAGCGCCGCGGGAAGGCGCAGCCTCCTACGTGATCCGAGTGCAGCCCGCGACCTGACGCTCAACGCGAGGGAAACGCGACCCGCAATTCGCGCGGCAGACTGAAGACCACGCTCTCCTGCTGCCCCAGCAAGTTGACGGGCTCGTCACCGCCCCATTCACGGATCTTTGCCACGACGCGCTCGACCAGCACTTCCGGCGCCGATGCACCTGCCGTCACGCCGATGCTGCGCTTGCCGTTGAACCACTCGCGTTTGAGATCTTCCGGCCCGTCGATCAGATAGCCCGGGATGCCGGCCTTCTCGGCGATCTCGCGCAAGCGGTTCGAATTGGAGCTGGACGGCGAGCCCACCACCAGGATCAGGTCGCAGCGCTCGACCAGCTGCTTGACCGCGTCCTGGCGGTTCTGGGTGGCGTAGCAGATGTCCTCCTTGCGTGGGCTCGACAGCTGCGGGAAGCGGTTGCGCAACGCATCGACGACGCGCTGCGTGTCATCGACCGACAGCGTCGTCTGGGTCACGAACGCCAGATGCGCCGGATCGCGAACCTGCAGGTGCTCGACGTCTTCAGGCGTTTCCACCAGCAGGATGTGACCACCGAAGGACGTATCGAACTGCCCCATCGTGCCTTCGACTTCCGGATGGCCCTGGTGGCCGATCAGGAACACGTCACGCCCCTCTCGCGCGTAGCGCGTCACTTCCATATGAACCTTGGTCACCAGCGGACAGGTGGCATCGAAAACCTTCAAGCCGCGTTGCCGCGCTTCGTCCTGCACGGCGCGCGAGACTCCATGTGCGCTGAAAATGACCGTTGCGTCGGCCGGTACTTCGTGCAGCTCCTCGACGAACACCGCACCCATGTTGCGCAGCCGGTCGACGACGTAACGATTGTGGACCACTTCATGGCGCACGTAGATCGGCGCGCCGAACAACTCGATGGCGCGCTCGACGATGTCGATGGCGCGATCCACGCCAGCGCAGAAACCCCGCGGATTGGCGAGCAGGATCCGCACTACTTCTTCTCCGGATGCGCAGCAGCATCCACGCCCTTGTCGCTTCTGCCGCTTTCGCGGAAGGCATCGATCAGCAGGCACACCGCGCCGAGCGAGATGGCGGTGTCGGCGATGTTGAAGGCCGGGAAATCCCAGGTGCGCCAGTGGAAATAGATGAAGTCGATCACGTAGCCGTGCCAGACCCGGTCGATGACGTTGCCGAGCGCCCCGCCCAGCACCAGCGACAGGCCCACGGCCAGGATAGTTTGCTCCGGCGTGCGGATGCGTCGCAGCCAGATCATGAGCGACACGCTGACCACCAGTGCCAGCACGATGAAGAACCAGCGCTGCCAGCCCGAAGCGTCATGCAGGATGCTGAAAGCCGCGCCCTGGTTCTCCAGGTACACGATCTCCAGGATCGGCAGCAGCGCAAAGCTGCTTTTCATCTTCACCGCGCCGACCACCAGCGCCTTGGTGACCTGGTCCATCAGCACCACGAAGCACGACAGCCACAACCAGTTGCTGGCGCCACGCGTGGGATGAAACCAGACCTTCGATAACGGAGTGTTGCTCATCGACGCAGTGCCTACGGATAACGGAGTAATTTCGACATGGCGGTAACCACCGTACGGCAGTCACTACTCTATAGGAACAATCGAGCGAAGGCAGGCCACCGGCAAGGCGCCGGCAGCCTGCCGTGCTGCACTAGGTAAATCGTCGGATCTCGCCCGGACCATCGACATTGGTCACGCAACGCCCGCAAAGCTCCGGATGTTTCGCGTGGGAACCGACATCGGGCCGCTTGTGCCAGCAGCGCACGCATTTGCGCGCCGCGGTGGGCTGCACCACGATCCAGGCTGCGTTGTCGTCACCTTCCTGAGACGTCGCGGAATCCCCCACGGGGGACGCTGCCGCTGCATCGCTGGGACGCTCCTGTGCCGGATGCACCCGCATGTCCGACACGATGAACACAAAACGCAATTCTTCGCCGAAGGCGCTGAGCGTCTCCAGCAGAGCCGGCGCGCAGTACAGATCCACTTCCGCATCCAACGGAGCGCCGATCGCGCCGCTGTTGCGCAGCTTCTCCAACTCGCGTGCTACCGCACCACGCAAATCCAGAATGGCGTCCCAATCAATTGCCGGCCGCGCCGCCACGCCTTGCGGCAGCTGCACCCAGGTCTCGAAGAACACTGATTCACTGCGCTTGCCCGGCATGAACCGCCAGATCTCCTCGGCGGTGAACGACAGCACCGGCGCCAGCCAGCGCACCAGGGCTTCCGCGATCCAGTACATCGCCGTCTGCGCCGAGCGCCGCGCCGCGCTCTTCTCGGGCGTGGTGTAGAGGCGATCCTTGAGCACGTCCAGGTAGAAGCCGCCGAGATCGACGCTGCAGAAGTTGTGCACCTTCTGGTAGATCAGGTGGAACTGGTAAGCACGGTAAGCCGCCAGGATCTCTTCCTGCAGCTGCTGCGTGCGCCACAGCGCCCAACGATCGATGGCCACCAGTTCCTCCGGCGGCAACTGATCCGTCGCGGGATCGAAGCCAGCCAGGTTGCCGAGCAGGAAGCGGGCCGTATTGCGCACGCGCCGATACGACTCCGCAACGCGCTTCAGGAT
This sequence comes from Povalibacter sp., assembly GCA_035556415.1. Classification (GTDB taxonomy): domain Bacteria; phylum Pseudomonadota; class Gammaproteobacteria; order Steroidobacterales; family Steroidobacteraceae; genus Steroidobacter. The sequence goes on along the minus strand of DATMEZ010000215.1, from coordinate 573 downwards.
CTCGTCCGAGAGGCTCATCTCGTTGGAGTAGTCAGTCGCAGCGATCCACAGCCGCAGCACGTCAGCACCCAGCGTGCCCACGACCTTCTGCGGCACGATCACGTTGCCGAGCGACTTGGACATCTTGCGGCCCTTCTCGTCGATCGTGAATCCGTGTGTGAGCACGGCGCGATACGGGGCGCGGTCATGCAATGCCGCCGAAGTCAGCAGCGAGCTGTGAAACCAGCCGCGATGCTGATCGGAGCCTTCCAGATACAGATCTGCGGGCGCGGTGATTTCCGGGCGCATCTTGGTGACGCAGTGGTGCATCACGCCGGAGTCGAACCAGACATCCATGATGTCGGTGACTTTTTCGTAATCCTGCGCTTCGGCTCCCAGCAGCTTCACCGGGTCCAGGTCGAACCAGGCGTCGATGCCATCCTTGTCGACGATGTCCGCCACTTCTTCCAGCAGCGCAGCCGAACGCGGATGCAACTCGCCCGTGGCCTTGTGCGTGAACAACGCAATCGGCACGCCCCAGGTGCGCTGGCGCGAGATGCACCAGTCGGGACGCTCGGCGATCATGTTGCCGAT